>CAZNQW010000067.1:0-16817 GCA_964575225.1 uncultured Anaerolineaceae bacterium
CCTCGCCCCCTTTCTTCAAGAAAGGGGGCGAGAAGGGATGCGATAGCCCGCTAGGGGCCGGGAACCATGGTTGGGCGGTCAGCTCTCAGGGACGTATGGACGAGGATTCATCATCGACTCGCCCAAGGCCACCATTTTGAGCTGGGGAATTGACCGCAGCTTTGGTGGACATGCAATACCCATTACCTCAGGCTGTCGCCTGAGGCCAACGCGTTTCAGATTCGTTCCGTCAAGCCTCAACCTGACTCGCTATCCTAGTCCCGCCGTCTCAAAAACGCGGGAATGTCCAGGTTTTCGCTGTCGAGCACGCGAGCCGGAAACTCGGACACCGGGACCGCACGTGGCGCCACCTTCCGCTCGGTCACAGGCGTGGAGGCTGCCGAGCGGATGGCTGTCGGTCGCGGCTGTGCCGTGCCATCGAACCCTGTGGCGATCACCGTGATGCGGATCTTGTCCTTCATGCTCTCGTCAATGACTGCGCCAAAGATGATGTTGGCCTCAGGGTGGGCCGTCTTGCGAATGATCTCGGCTGCTTCGTGCACATCGTGCAGGCTCAAATCGGTGCCGCCGCTGACGTTGAAGAGAATGCCCCGCGCGCCGTCGATGGTCACGTCCAGAAGGGCGCTGGCAATAGCCTGCTCCGCAGCGTCCACGGCCTTGTTGTCACCCTCTCCATGGCCAATGGCCATCAGAGCAGCGCCGCCCTCAGCCATGATCGAGCGCACGTCGGCAAAGTCGAGGTTGATCAATCCCGGCACCGTGATCAGCTCTGAAATGCCCTGGATGCCCTGGCGGAGAACATCATCGGCCACGCGGAAGGCCTGCTGCATGCTGGCTCGCCGGTCCACGATCTCCAATAAGCGGTCGTTGGGAATGGCAATGAGGGTGTCGACATGTTCTTTCAATCGCTCAATGCCGTCCGCAGATACCTCACGTCGTCGCGTTCCCTCAAAGGTGAAGGGCTTGGTGACAACGCCGATGGTCAGCGCGCCCGTCTCTCGCGCCACCCGTGCGATGATGGGTGCGGCACCCGTACCGGTACCTCCACCCATCCCGGCGGTGATAAAGACCATATCGGCGCCGCTGATGACCTCGTACAGGTCGTCGCTCGACTCTTCGGCCGCCTTGCCGCCAATGCTCGGATCTCCGCCCGAGCCCAGTCCCTTGGTCAGCTTTTCGCCAATCCGAATCCGATTGGGTGCATCGGATAGCATTAGCGCCTGGGCGTCGGTGTTGACGGCGATAAACTCAACGCCCCGCAGGCCCTCTTCGATCATGCGGTTGACGGCGTTGCTGCCACCTCCTCCCACACCCAAAACCTTGATTCGTGCGAAATTCTCTGGAATTAACTCTTGCTGCATGTCCGCCTCCCTTTTTCCCTTTGTGTCTTTGAGTTTTGGACTCGAAGCTCCCCAACCTCGAGTGTCCATTCCTGTTTTCATCGGTCCCCTCCTGGTCGGGATCAGCCGGGTAACAGTGCCCGAACCCAATCCCGAATGCGTGGCCAGAACGTACCCGTCAACACTTTGTGCGGGGGTTCTGGCTCCTGAGTAGGGGATTGTTGCAATCCCCACAACAACAAGCCTACAGACGTTGCATAGGCCGGGCTTTCCAATACGTCGGTCAGGCCCTGAAGATCTCTGGGTACGCCCACGCGTACTGGGAGATCGAGTACTTTGTGGGCCAGCTCTTTGAATCCGGCCAGTTCGGCCGTGCCCCCGCAGAGCACCAGGCCGGCTGCCAGGAGCCCATCGTAGCCCGAACGCTTGATCTCTCGGCGAATGAGGTGCAGAATCTCTTCTGCGCGGGCTTCGATCACCTCTGCCAGAAGAAGCCGAGAGACCTCTTCGCGGGCTCCATTGCCAAATGAGGTGACCTCGATTACTTCATCGGTGGCCAGGGTGGTCGGCACGGCGTGGCCAAATTTCACCTTGAGCTCCTCGGCTGTGCTGTAAGGAGTCCTCAATCCCACGGCGACGTCGCGAGTGACGTGTTCGCCTCCCGTCCCCAGGATCACGCTGTGCCAGATGCTGCCTTCCATAAAGATGCCAATATCGGTAGTGCCTCCACCGATGTCGGCCAGCACCACGCCCATCTCGCGCTCTGTGTCTTTGAGCACGGCTTCACCAGAGGCCAGGGGCTGCAAGATCAGGTCGTCGATCTGCACGCCGGCGTTCCGGACACATTTGGCCAGGTTACTGACCGACGTGGATGCGCCGGTGACGATGTGAGCCTCGACTTCCAAGCGGATGCCTTGCATGCCGACAGGATCCCTGACACCTTCTTGGCCATCGACGATATACCCCCGCGGGATGGTGTGGATGATCTCTCGGTTGTGGGGAATGGCGATGGCTCGCGCTGCATCCAGCGCCCGCTCGACATCATACTCACTGATACCCCGTGCCCCCCGGGAGATGCCGACCACCCCCCGGCTGTTGATGGCAGAGATGTGACCACCCCCAATGCCCACGTAGGCATTGGCCACATGATAGCCCGATATTCGTTCGGCTTTGCGCACCGATGCGGTGATGGCCTCGGTGGCCTCGGCGACATTGACCACGACCCCTTTGCGCAATCCGCGCGAAGGAGCGTTGCCCACACCGATGATGCGGAGTTGGGTGTCTTCGTACACTTCGGCCACCAGGGTGCAGATTTTGGTGGTGCCGACGTCAATGGCGACGAGCGTTCTCGGTTCAGTCACTTCCCATCCTTTGTGGCTTTTTTACCCATCCGATTCGCTGCAAAATCTGCCTTCGGATGTGCGCCAGATTATTAAACATCCGGGCCCCGAATGCCACGATTGCAGCGATATATAGCTCAACGCCCAGGCGGTCACCTAACAGGGTCAATCCCCCTGCCAGAATCACATTGGCAAAAAAGCCCGTGAGAAAAATAGAGCTGTCAAATTCCCGATCCAGTTCGGCCCGAATGGCGCCGAGAATCGAGTCGAGGGCTGCCAGAATGGCCATCGCTGTGTAGCGCGAATATTCGCCCGGCACGGTGAGCGAAAGCATGGCGCCCAGCGCCAGTCCGACCAGCAAGCCCGCTATCGGCAACCCCCATTTCATACTAATTCTCCAAGTCCACCGCAGGCACGCCTGGTTCGCCAAATACCGGCAGTTCAGGCCAGCGTACGTCGATAAAGCCGGGATAGATCTCGTGGGCCAGCAAATAGTCGGTCAGGGCCTGGACCGACCGGATTTTGAGGGCGAGGCCCTGGCCATCTCCCACATAGACGGGCCACTTGTGGTTGTCCCTTTCCTGGATAAAGTTTAACCCGCGGTCTTGTTGATAATAGAACAATCGTACGCCGGGCAGTGCCTGGGCCATCTGTTTGACCCCCTGGACCAGATCCGGCGGATCAATTCGAGCATCTGGTTGCAGTTGGCGGTCGCTCCAATCGATCACATAGACGGTATCAGGGTTCTCTGTGTCCCCATGGAAAGGCAGGACGAACCCCTCTTCATCCAGCCACCAGTCTCCCCCAACGCTTATGGTGCGCCACATAATGATCGGTTCGCGTTCTGTGACCTCGATCAAAACCTGGGCCGGGAGGGATAATCTCACACTCGCCGACTTGACCCCAGGAATCTGGCCGATCTTTTGCACAGCCTCTTGTGGATTTACCCACAGGATGTGTTGCTCATTGATGCCGGATGCCTCAAAGATGCGTTCCGCATCGATGTACCGGTTGCCCCGTATCTGGGCCCCGTACACGAAAAAGGTAGCGCTGCTGGACACATAGGCCGCTAGTGCCAGGACCGCCAACAGCAGGATCAGGGCAGGAATCCGGGGCGCGAACGAGCGCCAGGGAATTCGGCGCCAGAGCGGCTCGGTCCTGTCCATATCTTGCGCTTCGGCCCTCGCCTGTCGTTCGGCCTGGCGCTGTCGCAAGCCAACCCGACGCTTGGGGTGGCTCTGGGGCAGCGCCAACACGGACTCGTAGCTGCGGTAACGCGGATTCTTGCGCTTGCGCCGCGCCTTGGCCCGAGAGGGCTGTTCTTCGCGATCGAACAGACTAATCTGCACGAGACACAATCCTTTCGGGTGGTTGATATGACGTAGCCGATCGGCTTCGATCTCGGTGCCTTTCGAGGGCCAGTTCGATCAAGCGGTCGAGCAGCTCTGCGTACCCGATACCCGTTGCTTCCCACAACTGGGGATACATGCTGATCGGCGTAAAGCCGGGCAAAGTATTGACTTCGTTTAGATACACGTTCTCCGTATTACGATCAAGCAAAAAGTCGACGCGAGCCATCCCAGCGCAATCCATGGCCAGGTAGGCTTTGATCGCCATGTTCTGGATCTGTTGGGCGCTTCCTTCCGGGATGGGGGCCGGGATCAGAAGCTGCGATTCACCGTCCAGGTATTTTGCCGAGTAGTCATAAAACTCGTTGCACGGGACGATCTCGCCGGGAACGCTGGCAATGGGCGTATCGTTGCCCAAGACGCTTACCTCTATCTCGCGAGCATCGACAGCGACTTCGACGATCAGTTTTCGATCGTATCGAGCCGCTTCGTCCAAGGCAGCGACCAGCTCTGCCCGGTTGTGCGCTTTGGAGATGCCGACACTGGATCCCAGGTTGGCCGGTTTCACAAAGCAATCATAGCCGATTTTGCCCTCGATCTGAGCGATCGTGCCCTCGGCGTCGTGCTCCCACGAGCGACGCTTGACGACTACACATGGCACCACGGGTAACCCATGGGCCTGCATGACGTCTTTGAACACCGCCTTGTCCATGCCTACAGCCGAAGCGGTCACCCCGGCTCCGACATAGGGGAGGCCGGCCAGCTCCAATAACCCCTGAATGGTGCCGTCTTCCCCATAGGGCCCATGGAGTATGGGAAACGCGACATCGATTGGACTGGCATCCAGAGCGACAAGCCCTTCTGGTTCGTCCCGCTCTTCGAGGTGGATGATCCCTCGATGGGAGGGCTCGGCCAGCAACGCAGCAGGCCTGCTCGCGGAGATTTCACCAGAAGTCAGCGCCCGCATCGGGTCGCCAGAAACGATCCAGCGACCCTCCTTGGTGATGCCGATGGGCACGATGTCGTATGTTTCTTTGTCAAGCGCCTGCATCACGCCCCTGGCCGAAAGCAAAGAGACTTCGTGCTCGCCAGAGCGCCCGCCAAAAATGAGTCCAATTCGCAATTTCCTGTTCATCTTACCACAACATCTAGTATTATGCAAGTTTTCATCTACTAGTCCTTGTGTGTATTTTTTGCTCAAGCGATTCCTGACCATTCACCCACCAACTCGATCTCGAGTTCCAGGTTCACGCCGAATCGAGTGCGCACCTCGTCGCGAGCCCTGTTTACCAGAGCCCATACATCCCTCGCCGTCGCATGAGCCTCATTCAGGATAAAATTGGCGTGTTGCACCGAGATCTGCGCCCCGCCAAGGCGATACCCTTTGAGCCCTGCTGCCTCGATCAGTCGGCCGGCATAGTCGCCCGGTGGATTCTTGAATACGGAGCCGCAGGTGGCGCCAACGGGCTGGCTCGCCTGCCGCCGGGTTGTGATCTCTGCGGCACGGGCCTTTAGCTGTTGAAGGTCGCCTGTCCTCAGTTCCAATTCTACGTTGAGGACCACCACCTCTCGATCGGACCCTGATTGTTGCCGAGCGCGTTTGATTGCGCTGGAGCGATACTGATAACCAAACCGATCTACGCCCCATTGGCTTTCGGTTCCGTCCGGTTTGAGCACGGTGGCGGCGCTGAGCACATCCGCCATATTGCTGCCCCAGGCTCCCGCGTTTCCCACGACCGCTCCGCCCACCGTTCCCGGAATGCCCACGGCCCATTCCAACCCAGCCCAGCCCCGCTCGATGCACTGGCGCGCCAGCGTAGCCAGGGTTACTCCGCTTTCAGCCCAGACATGCGGTCGCTCGTCGGAGAACGACGCCTTTCGCGCTCGGTTGAGAACGACCAGGCCTCGCACACCGGCGTCGCTCACCAGGGTGTTGCAGCCGCCGCCCATCACCCGCCAGGGCACCCCGTGCTGGCGGGCCAGAGCAATGCTGCTGCGCAGGGCCTCCAGGCTATCGGCCCGAACCAGTAAATCGGCCGGCCCCCCAACTCGCAGGGAGGTGTGGCGGGCCAGGGGCTCTTGGCTCAGAACCGCTGCCGCACCCAACTCGGCTCGGAGGGCCATCTCCAGTTCGTTCAGTTCGTAAAGAGCGTCGGGGGTGGAGTGATCCATGACCAAGCCTCTACTCATTCAACGCGCTGAGCAGTTGCTCGCCGATGAGATAACCGTTCCCGGCCCCCAATGTGATGACAATGTCGCCCGCCTGGACCTGGCTCAGAAGAAGGGCGACGGCTTCCGAGAATGATTCGACATAATGCGCATCCCGGTGCCGGGAGCGAGCTACGATGTCGGCCCCGGAGAGCTCGAGATCGTGGGGCTCTCGGGCTGCATAGATTTCGGTGACGACCACATGATCCGCATCATGAAAGGCGCCTGCGAAACCGTCTAGCAACGTCCGTGTGCGGCTGTAGGTGTGGGGTTGAAAAACCGCCCAAATCCTTCTGCCGGGATATTTGTGCCTTGCGGCCGCCAGCGTGGCCTCGATCTCGGTGGGGTGGTGGGCATAATCATCCACTACCGTGATTTCCCTGGCCTGACCTTTGATCTCAAATCGTCGGGCAGTGCCGCGAAAACGCGTCAAGGCGGCCGAAGCATCGTCGTAGCCAATGTGCAGCTCATGGCAGGCAGCCAACGCAGCCAGTGCGTTCAGGACATTGTGCCGACCCGGGACTTGGAGGGCGCATGAACCCAATGGCCGTCCCTGATACCATACATCCATCGCCGCTTCACACCCCAATCGAACACCTTCTGCTCGCCAATCCCAACTATTGTCCAGGCCGTAGGTTTCGAGCCGTCCTCCCGCATCCTGATGTCGCGCGCCCAACGCGCCAGCTTCTGGATCTTCCCCGCAGACGATGAGCAACCCTCCTGGTTGAATCTGGTGGGCAAAGGTCTCAAAGGCATCCACCATCTCTTCCAGAGTGGGGTAGCAATCGGGATGGTCATGCTCCAGGGTTGTAATCACGGCCACGTTGGGTTTGAGTCCCAGGAACGTCCGATCATACTCGTCGGCCTCAATGACGAAATGAGGCCCGTGGCCCGCCCGGGCATTTGTTCCCAGGTTTTGTAGGACGCCACCCACGATAAAGGTTGGGTCCAGCCCGGCCTGGGTCAGAATCCAGGCGATCATAGCGCTGGTCGTGGTCTTGCCGTGGGTGCCTGCCACGGCAATGGTGGTTTTGCCGCCGGTGAGATCACCCAACAGCTGCTCTCGCTTGACCACCGGCAGACCCAACCGATGGGCGGCCACGACCTCAGGATTGTCAGCGGGCACGGCCGAAGAGATCACGATCACGTCGGCGCCCTCTACCTGCTCGGCTCGGTGCCCGGCAAAGACTGTAATCCCTTCTGATGCCAGTCTGTCGGTCAGGTCCGACGTCTTCTGATCCGAACCCGTCACCTGGTATCCCCAACCATGCAGCACCCGGGCAATGGCCGAAAGGCCAATGCCACCGATGCCGACCAGATGAAACTGATTCGCCTCTCTCAGAAATCCCATCCTTCACCTACTTGAGCACGATGATGAGCAAAAAGATGATGCCCAAGAAGAGCAACATGAATTCATTCAAAAAGCTGTTGGGCAGATAGCTGAGCAATAGATCGTGAAGGTGGGTCACCGTATTGCTGATGCCTACTTGAGTGCCACCGGAGCCAAAGGGAAAGCTAAGGTTGAAATAACGCGCATCAGCGACCACATCCCAAATGGTGCCCACAATCAGATACCCGTTGAGCAACCCGCCCGGAAGGCCCAGAAGTGCCTTGCCAATCCCTGTCATCGTTTTGATCGGAAAGGCGAGGGATACACCCTCATACGCGATAAAGGTCACAAAGAGAATGGTCACGGAAAAGTAGGCAGCAGCGATGGTTTCTGCCGAAGCGCTGCCCGGAACGGCTGCCACGATTCTGGCGCCCACCTTGTCCCAGCCAAAGCGCAGGGCAAAGAGGCTCAAAGCGAGAATCGTGGTCACGCCCAGTTCTTTCCACAGGCCACGGACCATGCCAATAATGCCAAAAATTACCACCAGCATCAGCCACAGGAATTCGATGGGAATCATGACTGATCGCTCCTTTTTTTGCGCCGGGTCAGGGGTTCTCGCGAACCACGAGCCGGACGCCGGCCAGCCAATGATGATAGCTGTTCGACAATGGCCTGAGCAGCGTCGACTCGGGCCATCGCTTTGGCCGACTCGCGCATGTCGGCCAGAGCTTGCTCATCGCCTAGCAGGTTGAGGATGGTGTGTGTCAGTTGTTCTGGCAGTTGGGCATCGGCCAGCACCACCGCAGCTCCGTTTTCGGCCATGTACCGGGCGTTGGGCTCCTGGTGTTGTCCCGAATAGGGGTAGGGCACCAAGATACTAGGCAACCCGGCCGCGGGAAACTCGCCCAGGGTGGATGCGCCAGCGCGGGCCACCGCCAGATCTGCGGCCACGAGCGCAGCCGGCATCTCGTGCAGATAGGCATGGTGATGGTAGCGCGTTTGTAGATCCTCAGGCAGCGTCTTGGCCATGCCTGCCACCCAGTCGGCGTCCAGCCGCCCGCTGATGTGGACGATCTGGCAGACCGGCAGCAGTTCCTGAAGGCCTGCCACCAGGGCCTTGTTGATGCTCCGGGCGCCGCGGCTGCCGCCGAACACCAGCACGGTCTTTTCGTCGGCCGCCAGGTTTAGCGCTTCCCGTGCGCGGGCTTGGGTCAGCGAGAATGTGTGGGCCCTCACGGGATAGCCGGTGACCGCCACTTTTTCGCGACGAAAATACCGGTACGACTCTTCGCTGGTGACGGCGATTTTGGCGGCAAAGCGGCTCAAAAACCGAATGGCCAGCCCGGGCACAATGTCTGGCAGGTAAACAAGAACCGGAATTCGCTTTGACCAAGCTGCCAGTGTCATCGCCACGCAAGCATAGCCTCCCGTCACCAGTAGCACCTCAGGTTGGAAGCTACTCAAGATGCGGCGGGCCTCCCCCAAGCTGCTGGCTATTTGCCAGGCATTTCGAACGCTTGTGAGCAGACCTTGGCCTCGCAATCCGCCTGCCGGCAGGCCGACATAGGCCACCCCGGCGCGTTGCACCAGTTCTTCTTCCATGCCATCCTTACTTCCCACCCACAGGACGTGATCGGATGCCAATAGAGGCGCGCTTCCAATTTCGGAGAAGCGGCTTAGGCACGCCTCGAGAACGGTCAGGGCAGGATAGACGTGCCCGCCCGTGCCCCCGCCGGATACCAGGAGTTTCAGGGTCATTTTCCCAGTCCCAGGTTTGGATTTTCCCGTTTCTGGGACCACGGCCGTGCTGCCTCTTTCTCTCGCACGTTTTCTGGAGCCTCTGGCGGCGGCGCAGGTACGATGGAACGAGCATTCACTCCTTCCGTTCCATTGGTGACTCGTGAAACGCTGAGCATAATGCCGATTCCGGTCAAACAGGTGACCAGTGATGAGCCTCCATAACTGACAAAGGGAAGGGCGATCCCTGTGTATGGAATGGTGCCTGTGACTACGGCGACGTTAAAGAGGGCCTGGGCCGTGATCCAGGTGGTGATGCCAATGGCCAGCATCCGGCCAAAGGGATCTCGCGCCCGAAAGGCGATTTGGAAGCCGCGATAGGCAATCAACGCAAACAGACCGAGCACAGCCAGGCAACCGATGAAGCCCAGCTCTTCTCCCAGGATGGCAAAGATGCTATCGGTGTGGGGCACAGGCAGCCATTGGTACTTGGCGCGTCCGTGACCCGGCCCAAAACCCAGGAATCCGCCGCTACCCATGGCGATCAGTCCCTGCTGGAGTTGAAAGTTTGTCCCTCCTAATGGGTTTTTCCATTCCAATAAGTGCGGCTGCAGTCGTTGCATGGCGTAGGGCATTTTGCTCACCACCAGCCCAAAGGCTGCGCCTCCTCCCAGGCCACCAATGACGAATTGCAGTACGTCGGCGCCGGCCACAAAGAACATAGCGAAGGCGATCATCACGATGACCAACGCCTCCGACAGGTCGGGCTGAATCATTACCAAGCCTGCCAGGATACCCACAATGATGGTAAAGGGCAGAGGGCCGACAGGCAGTTTGCGCAATTGCTCGACTCGCTTTGAGGCGAGCCAATGGCCAATATAGATCACTGCGGTCAGTTTGGCCAGCTCACCCAGCGAAACTGACGTCGAGAACAGCTGTCGCTCGCGGGTGATGGCCAAAGCGCCCAGCAGGCCGAGGGTGCCCAACATCAATGGGATCGAGATCTTGGTCAGATGTCGATAGTGAACTTGGCTGAGTATGAGGATGGCAACCGCGCCAATGCCCATCCAAGATAACTGCGCTTTGAGGTAATAGGTCGGGTCATCCCACTCGCGAAAGCTGAGGTCAAAGCTTGCACTGTACACCATCATCAAGCCGATGGCGCACAAGGCGGCAGTGGCCCCCAAGAGGATCCAGTCGGGTTGACCCATTTTGTCCGATGTTGCGCGTTTGGTCATGCCTATGACTCCAAATCGTTCACCAGTTGACGGAAATGCTCCCCACGTTGCGAAAAGTCCGCATAGGCGTCAAAGCTGGTGCAACCGGGAGAGAGCAGCACCACGTCGCCGGGCTGGGCCAGGCGAGCCGCGATTTGCACTGCGTGTTCCAGGTTTTCTGCTCGATGGATGTGTGTGTCTGTCATTTCTTTCCTGTCAGCCGACCGTGCCGCAGCTTGTTCCAAGGCTGCTTCAATCAGATCGGCCGCTTCGCCAAATAGAATCAGGTGTCGAACTCGGCGCAGGGTCAGATCGGCCATTTCGTCCCAGGGCAGGTGCTTATCTCTGCCGCCTGCCAGCAGAACCACAGGTTGGGAAAAGGCCCTCAGGGCAGCCACGGTGCGCTCGGGTGCCGTGGCGATGCTGTCGTTATACCAGCCGACGCTGTTCCTTGTCCGAACCAGTTCCAGACGGTGCTCCACCCCACGAAAAGCGACGGCCGCCTGCCGAATGGCCTCGACGGACGCGCCGGCGGCTGTTGCCAGGGCGCTGGCAGCCAGAACGTTGGCAATGTTGTGGCGGCCCAGAAGCTGTAGCTCGCTCAGGCCGCAGATCTTCTGCTCCCGGCCCCACCGACGAAGGACGAGATCTTGGCCCCGAAGAAAGCTGCCCTCTACTTCCTGCTCCAAACTGAACCAGAAAACCTGCCGATGCCGAAGGGTCTGGCCTATCTTGAGCGTGATCGGATTATCCCATCCCAGGAGGGCCGTATCGTCTGGTCGCTGGTAATTCAGGATATGGGTTTTGGCTGCAATGTAGGCCTCCATGCTGGGGTGCCGATCCAAATGGTTCGGGGTGATGTTCAGCATTGCGGCGATGGGAGGGCTCCAACCACCCGTATCCACTGGAATGTCGCCCCCAGCGCCCTGGGGCCAGGGGGCAAAAAGCTCTAGTTGGAAACTGGACAGCTCCATGACGACGGTGTCGTGGGCCTGGATCTCGGAGAGGGAGCCGATGAGAGGCTGCCCGATGTTGCCGCCCACCCAAACGGTTCGTCCGTCTGCTTTGAGCATCTCTCCTGTAAGGGCAGTGGTTGTCGTCTTGCCGCTGGAACCGGTGATGCCGACAATCGTCGCCGGGCAGAGCTGGGCAAAGAGCTTTGGCTCGGCGCTGATGGGTAACCCCCGACGGCGAGCTTCGGCCAGCAGGGGGATGTTGGGTGGCACACCTGGGCTGACAAAGAGCAGATCTATGCCGTTGAGCAAGCTCAAAGGGTGCCCCCCCAATGCGTAGCGAACGGGAAGGTTTGCCAGCAATGCCATGGCGTCGGTCAGCAATTCGGCGGGCTTGGCATCGGTTACCACCACTTGCGCTCCCCGATCCACGAGAAAGCGGGCCAGCGCCAACCCCTCGCGGGCCAGCCCGACGATCAGGACGTCGTATGGAAAGCGGTCGGAAAAACGACGGTCAGCGTTCATTGATCCTGCCTACAGCAACGCCAGGGCAATGCCGAGCATGGCAACCAATACGGCGATGATAAAAAACCGCTGGGTGACATGAGTCTCACTCCACCCCAACAGCTCAAAGTGGAGGTGAAGCGGCGTCATCTTGAACACCCGGCGCCCGATTCCTGTCAGGCGGCGGCTCAATTTAAAGAACCCCACCTGGATTACGACCGATCCGGCCTCGGCCACAAAGATGAGGCCCACGATCGGCAACAGCAACCACTGGAAAGACATGAGCGCCACCACGGCGAGTGTGGCCCCCAGGGCCAATGAGCCCATTCCCCCCATGAACAGTGCGGCGGGGTGTGAGTTGAACCACAGAAAGGCAAACAGAGCGCCTACCATAGTAAAGCAAAAGGATAGCAGAGGAAACTGGTCCTGTAGAAAGGCGATGACCCCATAGCCGGCAAAGGCCACCGTGGCAACCAAGCTGGCCAGGCCGTCCAGCCCGTCGGTCAGGTTGACGGCATTGGCCATGGCTACAATTAGAAAGGTGGCAATGGGCACATACCAGATTCCCACATCCACGACCTCGGGGATTGTCGGCACGCCCACCTCGCGCAAGCCCAAAACGTTGGGGTGGTGCAGGCCGATGGCGATGATTAGCGCCAGGATAATCTGGATCGGGAACATGATTCGGGCGCGCAGTCCGCCGCCCCCCCACCAACCGCGCACTTCGGAAAGGTCGTCGATGGCGCCCAAGGTGCCAAAAGCGATCATGACCAGGAGCGGGAGCAGGATACTCTTGCCGATCATGGCACTGCCTTGCTCGAACTGAAAATAGGCGAGAATGGCCTTGCCCGCATCGAACCCGCTCAAAAAATTGGCCAGGTTCATGACCACTGTGATGAGCAGGACCGGCACCAGAATCATCAGGCCGCCCATGGTCGGTGTACCCATCTTGGTTTGGTGGGTTGTCGGCAGTTCGACTCGGATCTGTTTGCCCACCCGCCATTTTTTCAGCAGTCGAATCAAGGGCGGCCCCCAGATCACGGCGATCACAAAGGATACGCTGCCCAGCGCCAAGGCGAAAGGCATGGGATCTGAGGTCACGATCGGTCTCCCATATGTAGAGCGCTCACGATGGTTTCCATTTGCATACCGCGCGAACCTTTGATCAGGATTTTGTCTCCCACAGGGCTGGGCTGTATCAGTGACCGGACCAGATCAATGGCCTCCTCTTTGGTCTCCACTTGGTAGACGACGTTGGGATCCATGCCGCCCTGGATCGCCTCTTCGCCAATTAAGCGCCCCAAAGGGCCCACAGTCACCAGCACATCGACCACGTCTCGGGCCCGTCGCCCGACCAACTTGTGGCCCTCTTTTTCATAGCGGCCCAGTTCGTACATGTCTCCCAACACGCCAATTTTGCGCCCCTCAAGTTCGGCCAGTAGGTTGAGAGCTGCCACAGACGAATCTGGACTGGCATTGTACGTGTCGTCCAGGATGGTAGATCCGTGGGGTCCCGCTACGGCCGTCAGCCGAAGCTGCACGGTCTGATCGCGCAGGCCGCCGATGATCTCTTCCCAGGATAGCTCTTCTACCAACCCCACGGCCGTCGCACACAGGGCGGTGTGGACGCTGTGACGTCCCAGCATCGGTACCCGCAGATAGATCGAGTCCCGTCCGTGGTGAAGGCGAAATCGAATTCCCTCCAGCCCCTCTCCGGTGATGGCGTCGGCCCATACGTCGGCATCCTGGCTGAGGCCATAGGTAAAAACCCGGGCTTGAGTCACCTTTTCCATGGCCCGCACCCGCGCATCGTCGGCGTTGAGGATAGCCACCCCTCCATCTGCGGCTGCCGGCAAAGCTCGGGGCAGTTCTGACTTGGCCTGAGCTATGCGTTCGATGGTGCCGAGCCTCTCCAGGTGGCTGGGCCCGACGTTGGTGACCACACCCACCTGTGGCTGGCCGATTTCGGCCAGGAGGGCGATCTCCCCAAGGTCGTACATGCCCATTTCCAAGACGACGTATTTGTGGGCCGAGTTCAAGCGCAAGAGAGTCAGTGGCAGCCCAATCTCGTTGTTGTAATTCCCCTCACTTTTCAGCGTCTCGGCTCGGCTGGCAAGAACGGAGGCGATGATCTCTTTGCTGGTTGTCTTGCCTACGCTGCCGGTGATGCCGATGACGCGCACCGAGAACTGACGACGCCAGTGGGCGGCGGCTTGCTGCAAGGCAGCCAGGCTGTCCGGTACCTGGATACAGAGTGGCAAGCGCAGTTGCGAGAGATCTATGCCCTCGGCCCATGTCTGTGGTTCGAGTACACAGCAATCGGTATTGTGGGGCATGGCCTCTGCAATGACGGCGATGGCTCCCTTTTCCAGAGCATGGCCGATATATTCGTGGCCGTCCTGGTGTTCTCCCCGTAGGGCCACAAAGAGACTGCCCGGGACCACCTGACGCGAATCGATCACGATCGCGCGAATCGCGACACCAAGTTCTGTGTCGCGGGGAGCTTGTTGGCCAGTAAGCCCGGCAAGGATATCGGTTAGTGCAAGCCTTTCTTTCCGCTCTGTCATGGTCCCGTCAGTCCCGCCGACATCCGCACATCGTCAGGAGGGATATGCATATACACAAAGAGGCGCTCGGCGATTCGTTTGAACGTAGGGGCTGCCGTCTGCGAGCCCCATGGCGAAGCCTCGGGTCGATCCAGCCGGACCAAAATGATGAACTGGGGATCGTCAGCAGGCGCATATCCGACAAAGGAGGCGATGGTGTCGGAGGGGTGATAGCCATAGGCGGTCGGAATCTCTGCCGTGCCTGTTTTCCCAGCCACGCGATACCCTGGCACCTGGGCTTCGGTTGCCCAGGTATCGACGGCATCGGTGAGGAGATCGGTCATGGTCGCGGCTGTATCCTCCGAGATGGCCCGCCGCACAATCAACGGTTCGCGCTTGATGATCTGTTCGTCCTCGGTTCCATAGTTTTGAATGAACGAGTCGACCACGTAGGGTTGCATCAACAGTCCCCGGTTTGCCACAGCCGCCACTGCAGCCACCATCTGGATCGGGGTCACGGCAATGCCCTGGCCAAAAGAGTTGGTTCCCAGGTCGGAGGGAAACCAGTCAGAATCACCCGGGAGTTTCATCATGCCTGGGCCCTCGCTGGCCAGATCGACACCGGTCAGCGTCCCAAACCCGAACCGCCGCAGGTAGGCATAAAAGGATTCTTTTCCCACTGAGGTGCTGATGTAGGCAGCTACGGTGTTCAACGATTCGGTCAATCCATCGGCCATGGTGACCAGGCCGTGCGCCTGGCGATCCGAGTTCCGGATTACACGCCCTCCCACTTCCATGGCGCCATCGTCGTAAAATGTGGTGCCTGGGCTGATGGTCCCGGTGTCAATGCCCGCACTCCAGGTGACGATCTTGAAGATCGAACCGGGTTCAAAGAGGCTGCTGACCACCGAGTCCGACATGTCCTCGATGTTGGCATCGCCAAAGTGATTGGGATCGTAGGTGGGATAACTCGCGCTGGCCAACAGCGCGCCGGTTTTGGGATTCATGATGACGACTGAGCCGCTCTCGGCCCCGTACTCCTCCAGAGCCCATCGGAGCTGTTCGTAGGCGATGAACTGAATATTGCCGTCGATGGTCAGGACTAGACTGGCTCCTTCGTTGGGGGCCTGTTGGATCTCGGGTGGTAGCGGGATGGGTCGGCCTCCCGAGTCGTGTTCGAATTCCTCCTCACCACTGCTTCCCCTGAGAATTTGATTATAGTATCCCTCAACGCCATAAAACCCGTCCCCATTGGCATTGACAATGCCCGTAATGTGCGCTGTCAGTTCGCCGTTGGGGTACACCCGGCTGGTCAGGGGATAGCATATGAGGCCGGGGTTGGATAGAGTGAGCAGTTGTTCACCTGCCTCCAGGGGAACATATTTGGCAATGGGTAGCCAGTCCTCGCCCTTTTTGCTCAGCTTGGCGTAGAGTTCCTCCTGGGGCATGGCCAAAATCTCGGACATCTGCACCGCGAGTACATCCGGTTTGGCGATCAGATCGGGTGAGGCAGTGATCTCCCATTGGGTGGAATTCAGTGCCAAGAACGACCGGTTGACGTCCAGAATGACGCCGCGCGGCAGCTCGATATCCTTCACCGCGCTGCGCTGTGTGTCGGCAGTCTTCTCCAAACTGCGGTGCATGATGATCTGGTAGCGGATGAGTTGTGCGCCAATCGCCACGAATCCAATGGCAAGCAGGGCCGCCAGAACAAAAAACCGATTACGATGTACTTGGGGCATCTCGCCAAGGGCCATATGGTTCTCTCACAAACAGAGTCTAGGGAGTCGCTTGTGCTGTGAATAGGGCGGTCAGAGTCTCTGTCGATAGGTTCAAAATCGTGCCGCCGCTTGGACCAGTGTCACCATCGAGACCTTTGTCGCTTGTGGCCTGCCAGGCGCTTACGTTGGTGTTGCTCAGGTCTGCCATCTCGCCTGGGAGGGGCACATAAAGGGGGGCGCGATCGGCAAAACCCATGTCATACGCAGCAGGCGCCAGCACGGCCGGCGACTCCAGGGTCGAGATTTGTTGCTGAAGGCTGCTCTTGTGGCGTGTAATGGCCTCGAGTTCCTCGGTCTTGATCTGGATCTCTCGCCCGGTCAGAGCGATCTCCAGGGTCAGGATGAGGTGCAGCCAGCCAAACAGGATGACCAAGGCAATGAACACGGCTATGACGGCTCGCAGGGATGGAGCATGCACATTGACAATGGCTCGCGGTTGCCTTCGTACATTGGGGAATGCGATGGGCAGTGAGCGGCTGGTCATTGTAACTCATTTCTCCTTTCTTTCTAAC
>CAZNQW010000068.1:0-11780 GCA_964575225.1 uncultured Anaerolineaceae bacterium
ACACCCTATCCTACACTCTTTCCCTACACGACGCTCTTCCGATCTGGCGCTGGGCTCTTGAACAAGGACCTTTTCACGTCGATCCTTGCTCTCATCGTCACATTTTTCGTAGGCATGGCTGTCAGCACCCTGGTCGCCGTCGCCCTGGAGCGGATCGCCTATCGGCCGCTGCGCATGGCTCCCCGGCTGGTGCCGTTGATCAGCGCCATTGGCGCCTCCCTCTTTTTGGAGAACTCGGCCCAGATCATGTTTGGCGCCGCCCGCCACACCTACACCAACCCCAACATCCTGGATCGCAATGTCGGCTGGACCTTTCAAGTGGCGGGCCAGGAGGTCCTGCTCACCTATACCAGCGTCCTCACTGTCGTGCTGTCGGTCATTTTGATGGTGGGCCTCTGGCTCTTGGTGCAGCGCACCAAAATGGGCATGGCCATGCGCGCCGTGGCCGAAGACAAGCCGACGGCGGCCCTCATGGGCATCGACGTCGACCGCGTCATCGGCAACACCTTTGCCATCAGCGGTGCCCTGGCGGGCGCAGCGGGCGTCATGTGGGGCCTGCACATGGGCATCGTCTATCACTTTGTCGGCTTTATCCCCGGCATCAAGGCCTTTACCGCCGCCGTCATGGGTGGCATCGGCAACATCCCCGGCGCCATGCTCGGCGGCCTGACCCTGGGCGTGTTGGAAGCCGTCGGCCCGCCCTTGCTGGGCATCCCCTTCCAGCTCAAGGACGTGGTGGCCTTTTCCATCCTGGTGCTCGTCCTGATCTTCCGCCCCACCGGACTCTTGGGCGAAGTCCTGTCTGGCAAAAAGGCGTAAAGGAGAACCCCATGAACACTCGAGCAAGCCTTCGCCAGGGACTTTTGACGGGAATCATTGTCATCTTTTTCATCCTACTGGGGATCACCGGCCTGGCGGGCAAGATCATTCAAGACCGATTGAGCCTGGGCTCTCCCTTGGTGGGCGTATGGCTCCTTTTGCTGGGTATCGCCTTTTGGAGCGGCTCCCGGGCCGCTCGCCCCTTGATCGGGGGCCCGCGCTCCAAGGCCTTGCTGAGCGGCCTGACGGCAGGGGCCATCCACGGCCTGTTGGTGGCCCTCCTTGTCCTGGTCATCGCCTCGGTCATCGAGTCCGGCTTTGCGCTGCGAAAATGGCTGGCCCAACTCACCCCCGAGGCCATCGACCTGGTCACCCTGGGCTTGGGACCCGTAGGGGGGGCCCTGGCCAACGGCCTGTTGGCGGCCATCGCCGCGGTGGGGGGCGCGCTGTGGGCCACCGTATCTGCCCGGCACACCTGGCGGGCGGCCCTGTCTCGTCCGGTGCGCCAGGCCGTCGATAAAGTCAAGAGCAGCCCGCTCTTGGAGCGATTTGCTGCGTTTCACTACTCGCGCCACATCCTGGTGGCCGTGGCTCTGGCCATTTTGCTCGTGGCCCCCATGGTCCTGAACCGCTACTGGAACTATACCCTGGGCACCGTGGGTATTTATGTCATGTTGGGCCTCGGCCTGAACATCGTCGTGGGATTGGCCGGCCTGCTAGACCTGGGCTATGTCGCTTTTTTCGCCATCGGCGCCTACACCGTCGCCATTCTGACCGCCCCCTTGCCCCATGGCCTGATGCTGAGCTTTTGGCTGGCCCTGCCCATCGGTGTTCTGGTCGCCAGCATTTCGGGCGCCCTGCTCGGCATCCCGGTGCTGCGCATGCGCGGCGACTATCTGGCCATTGTCACCCTGGGTTTTGGTGAGATCATCCGCATCCTGTCCAAAAGCGACGTCCTCACCTCCTTTGCCGGCGGGCCCCAGGGCATCCGCAACATCGGTGGACCGGTTCTGTTTGGAGCAACCCTCAACAGCGCCATGCACTATATGTACCTCATCCTGTTGGGCATCGGCCTGGTGGCTTTTGTCACCCACCGCTTGCAGAACTCGCGGACCGGCCGGGCCTGGATGGCCATGCGCGAAGACGAAGACGTGGCTGCCGCCATGGGCGTCTATACCCTTAAATACAAACTGCTGGCCTTTGCCATTGGCGCGGCCTTTGCCGGACTGGGTGGCGGCATCTATGCCTCGCGGAACCAGTTCGTCGGCCCTGAAGACTTTACCCTGATGGTGTCGATCAACGTCCTCTGCCTGGTCATCATCGGCGGCATGGGCAGCATCCCCGGCGTCGTCGTCGGCGCTCTGGTGCTCAAGGGCCTGCCCGAAATCCTGCGCGAATTGGACGATTACCGCATGCTCGTCTTTGGCGCCCTTCTCATCGTGATGATGATCGTGCGCCCCGAAGGCCTGTGGCCTTCCAAACGACGCAGCATGGAACTGCACGGCACCCCCGACTCGGGCACCGCGCCCAGTGGCGACTGAGGCTTGACCATGAACATACTCGAAGCTCAGCAAATCACCAAACGCTTTGGTGGCCTGACCGCCGTCAATGCCCTCGACTTTTCCGTCACCGAGGGCCAGATCGTCAGCTTGATCGGTCCCAACGGGGCCGGCAAGACCACCTTTTTCAACTGCATCACCGGCTTTTACCGCCCCGAAGAAGGCGCCATCACTTTCCTGGGCAAGTCGCTCACCAGCCTGCGGCCCGATCAGATCATAGCCCTGGGCATTGCTCGCACCTATCAAAACATTCGCCTCTTTCGCGACATGACCGCCCTGGAAAACATTCTCGTGGGCCAGCAAGCGCGGCTCCGCACCGGAGTCGTTGGGTCTATCCTGGGGCTGCCCCGCGCCAAACAGGAAGAAGCCGAATCCCTCGAAAAGGCCCTGGACATGCTGGCCTTTGTCGGCTTGCAGGGGCAGGGCGACCAGTTTGCCAAGAACCTGCCCTATGGCGACCAGCGCCGCCTCGAAATTGCCCGAGCGTTGGCCAGCCAGCCCACACTCTTGCTCTTGGACGAGCCGGCTGCCGGGATGAACCCTTCCGAAACCCAGGACCTCATGGCTTTTATCCGAAAATTGCGCGACGAACTGGGCTTGACCATCTTTCTCATCGAGCACGACATGAAGGTCGTCATGAGCATCTCCGATCGGGTCACCGTGCTCGACTATGGCAGCAAAATCGCCGAGGCGGAACCGGCTCAAATCCAACGCGATCCCCGAGTCATCGAAGCCTACCTGGGGAGAGGAGCAACCGCATAACATGGCCCTCCTAGAAGTCCACGAGATTCACACCTACTATGATGCGATCCACGCCCTCAAGGGCGTCTCCCTGTATGTGGAAGAAGGCGAGATCGTGACCCTGATCGGCGCCAACGGAGCGGGCAAAAGCACCACCTTGAACAGCATCTGTGGCCTGTATCACCCCCGCAGCGGGTCCATCCTTTTCAATGGCGAACCGATCCACACTCTGCCGCCCCACACCATCGTTGCCCGTGGCATCTCTCAATCGCCCGAGGGACGCGGCGTCTTTGGCCGGCTCACCGTCACCGAAAACCTCCTCATGGGGGCCTACACGCGCGATGACAAGGCCGCCATCCAGCATGATATCCAGCAGGTCTTTGAGATCTTTCCCCGCCTGGAAGAGCGCCGCGGGCAACTTGCCGGCACTCTCTCAGGCGGCGAACAGCAGATGCTGGCCATTGGCCGCTCCCTCATGGCTAAACCTCGCCTCCTCCTGCTGGATGAACCGTCGATGGGACTGGCGCCTATCCTGGTGGAAACCATCTTTGACACCATCCGCACCATCAACAGCCAGGGTACCACCATCCTCCTGGTCGAACAGAATGCCCTGATGGCCCTGTCCGTGGCCCAACGGGGGTATGTGTTGGAGACCGGCCAGATCGTGTTACACGATTCGGCCCAGGTTCTTCAACAAAACGAAATGGTGCGCAAGTCCTACCTCGGGGAACAATAGAAGGCACGGCATGGCGTGCCCACAGACTTTTATCTGCTCGCTGCACAGTGTGTGCCTGTGGAGTGCGACCCCTGCTTTAGCAAGGCGCTTGGCGCGGCCAACACTAGGAGGAGGGTTTCGACGAATACAGTGGACCTATCGCGATTTTTTCTGTCGAACGCATTCGAGATTTTGGGGCAGGTCACCGCAGACCTCACGCAGGAACAAGCGGATTGGATCCCGCCGGGTTGCGCCAACCCCATCGGCGCCCTGTACTGGCACACCATCTCGGGCGCCGACGAAGTCGTCCATCGTTGGCTGATCGGCAGCCCGGAATGCCTGCACCAGCGAGAGGACTGGCGCGCCAGGACCTTGACCCTCGACGCGCCCGAACCGGCCCACGGAGAGAACTGGCTGGAGTGGATGCGTGCCGTACGCATCGACCTGCCGGCGATGCACGAGTACGCCCGAGCCGTCGCCGCCGACCTGGACACCTGGCTGGCCTCCCTGGCACCCGATGACCTGGAGCGCGTGGTCAAGACGCCGATTGGAGACTTGAGCGTGGCCACAACCCTGGGAATGTTCGTGGTCTGGCACATCGACGCCCACTGCGGCGAAATCTCGGCCCTCAAAGGCCTTCAGGGAGCGCGGGGGTATCCGTTCTAAGTTTGAGCCGTCTTACCCGATGCGAGTTGCTTTTGCACCTCGGCCACCAACTGCTCGATGGTCACCGGCTTGCGCAGGAACTCCCGGACGCCCATGCCCGCCATATGGGCCTGCTCCAGATCATCGCTCAGAGGATTGGCCGAAAGGACAATGACGGGAATGTCACGGGTCGCTTCATGCTCTCGCAGTCGCCGGATCGTCGTCGGCCCATCCATCCGTGGCATTTTGAGATCCAGCAGGATCAGGTCCGGTTTGTCGGTTGCCGCCGCAGCCAGCGCCTGGACCCCATCGTAGGCTTCGGTCACGTCATAGCCAAAGTGGATCAGGCTGTGCTTCAGCCAACCCACAATGTCGATCTCGTCGTCCACCACCAGGATCTTTTTGTGCCCTTTGCCCTCCTCGGACAGAATCCGGCGCACCGACTGGAGCAACTCCCCTTCATCCAAGGGCTTGACCAGATAATCGGCAGCCCCGGCTACCAACCCCTCGTCCGGTTCCGGCAACACCGACACCACGACCACCGGAATCTGGGATGTTGCAGGATCCTCCTTGAGGGATTGGAGCACGCGCAGCCCATCCACGTCCATCAGCAGATCGAGGGTAATTAGCTCGGGCTGCAACTGGCGCGCCACACTCACCGCCCGGCCTCCATTGGTCACCACAGCCACTCGAAAGCCCTCTTTTTCCAATTGAAACTTGAACAGCCCAGCTACATCGGCATCGTCGTCCACCACCATGATCCAGGGTCCCGAGGGCATCAACCTGGGGCCCGTCGTCGCCGGCAAACCCAGCTCGCCCAGGGCCGATGGTTCACCCACGCCTGCCGGCAAGGGCAGAGTAAACCGGAAGGTCGAGCCTTGGCCCAGCTCACTGTCCACCCAAATCTGCCCGCCATGCAACTCGACCAGCGACTTGGTGATGTTCAGGCCCAGGCCGGTGCCGGTCTGCTGGCGTACCGCTGCATCGTCGGCGCGGAAAAAGCGCGTAAAAAGGTGGGCCTGATCCTCCGCCGAAATGCCTACCCCTGTGTCGATGACCTCCACCAGCAATTGACCCTGCTTGACCCCCGCGCGCACCGTCGCCCCACCCACCCGGGTATACTTGCAGGCATTGGAAAGCAGATTGGTCAAGATCTGTTCCAAGCGCCGCGAATCGGCAAAGACTTCGGGCAGATTCTCGGGCAGTTCCACCGTCAGGCTCAACCCCCGATCCTCATACTCTTTTTTCAAGTGAGTGACCACCCGCTCCACCAAAGTCGCCAGTGACACCACCTGGACGTCTAACTCGATCCGTCCCGAATCGAGACGCGACAGATCCAGTAGATCGCTCACCAGCTCGTGCAACCGCTCGGCATTGTCCTTGGCAATCTGCAAAAAGCTCTGTTGCTGCTTGTTGAACTCGCCCGACGCTCCCATCAGCAACAGGTCCAGATAGCCCTTGATCGACGTCAGCGGTGTGCGCAACTCGTGAGACACAATCGAAACAAAGTCGCTCTTTAAGCGGTCCACCTCGGCTTCGTGGGTATAGTCGCGGAACACCGCCACGGTACCGGTCACCCGGCCTCCGTTGGCTCGAACCGGCGCAAAGCCCACCGATAGTGTCTTTTTCCCCCATGCGAATTGGACGCTGGAACGGTCCTGTTCCATCTCCTGCAACAACCCCACCAACATCTCCTGGTCTTGGAGCGATACTTCATCGCGCATCAACTCCTCGATCCCCCTGCCCAGAATCGTATCGACAGGCCGGTCCAGGATGCGGCTAATGGCGGGGTTTGCCAACCCAGCCTGGCCGTCCGCCTGGAACAGGATGACCCCATCGCCAATCCCCTGCAAAATGGCCTGATTCTTGGCCGCCTCGCTGTGTTCGCGGGCCAGCGCTTCGATCAGATCGTGGGTGCGCTCATCCACCCGCTTGTCCAGCTCGAGATTGGCCCGGCGCAGATCGCGCAGCGCTTCCTCCAAGCTGCGCGCTGCCAGCCACGAAACCAGCGCGATGGCGAAAAACCCCAGGATCGCAATCAAATTGGGAAAGATGCCCACTTGAAAGGAAAGCACACTGAGCAGCACCGCGATCAACACCGCCACAAAAAAGCTCGCATAGGGCCGCAACAGAACACTGGCCAGCAGGATGGGAATCGAAAACACGAACAGGCTGCGCCCGTTCACCAACTCGAGCGGTTCCTCGATCAAGATTGGGATCACGGTGATGAGCAGGATAAATAGCGAGCTGGCCACCCAACCTGGCAGAGAACGGTTCAGCCAAAAGATGGCCACAATGCCTACCAGGCCGCTCACCGTGCCCATCAGCAAGGGCATCTGCTGCTCCCGAGTCAGTGTGCCCATCCAGCCGGTCACCATCGTCGCTGCGATGGCCGACACAATCAGCACCGTCATGCCCATCAGGACAATGGTCAACAGCCGTGCCCGGCGCTCGTCGTCTGGATCCGACGTGGGTACTACCAGCAACTCACGAACAATCCCCATGGGGTCTTACTCCTCTTCTGCCAAGATCAACGCGCTCAGCACTGCAGACCGCACGACCAACTCGGGGCAATACAGGCATTTTCCAATCCAAAGGGGTGGATAGGACCCGTCGATCCGCTCGGCAAGCCAGGCCGCTCCGCGCCGGATGGCATCTGCGGGCACCCGATGTCCCCACCGCTTCCAGATCACCAAGCTTTGCAGGCAATAGGCCGTCTCTTCAGCTGTGGGCAAGTAAAAGCCCCACGAGCCATCCTGCTTCTGGGTGTGTAGGATCCATTCTACGGCCTGAGCCGTCAGCTCTTCCTGATAGCCGGCACAGGCGATAATGGCGTGGGCGGTCGGATAATAGGGCGAGGCATGCCACTTGTCGAACCAGAAGGGCCAGGCCGCCTGCGTTCGATCCAGAAAGCCGATCACCTTGGTCACCGACGGGTGATCGGGACCAAAGCCAGCCTCCCGTAGCGCGCTCAGCACATGGACGTTGGCGCTCACCGATGGGTTGGCCTCCAAATGATAGCAGCGATAATACTCATCCTCTTCAAAACTCTGAACGGCCTCGATGTCCACCGCCTTGCCCAAGCGATGTAGCACCTCGTACACCACGCTGGTCACGTCGCTGTCGTTGGGCGTATAGCCGCTGGCAAAGCCGATGCCCCGTCCCGGCTGCCAGTTCTCGGTCAATAGCGCCACGTGGCCCTGCGAGAGCCCTCTCGCCTTGGCATCCAACACCCCCGCCAGGTCCAGATTCCACAGCGTCCAGGCCTGTTCGAACACATCGATGGGAGCCACATTGGGCATGCCCCCATTCACAGCCGAGCGGCGCAGATACTCCAGAGCCGTCCCATCGCCGGGCCGGGCATACAGCGCAAAGTAGGCAGTTGCCGAAGGGCTATGCCCCACCGAGCCGTTCCCCTCCTGCAAGTTCGGCAAATCCAAAAGCCCCAACCCATCGACCCCCGCCATCTCGGACGAAAAGGCCACCGTCACGTGGCGGCTGATGGTGCCCTGAGGCAAGGCTGCCAGCTTGGCCTGCCGCCAGCGCCGCAGTTGTGCCAGGTGGGCATCGTTCCCGTCTGAGGCAATTCCCAACGACTCGGCCTCAGCCATCAGCGTGGGCACAATCATCTCAAAGCCAATGGTCTCACCGGCCGGGTCTGCGCCCAACCGGCCCGTCATCCCTACTAGCGCCGCTTGCGCCCGCTGCCAGCGCGTCTTGTCGCGGGCGTTCCCCTCGCGGACCAAGGCGATCATCGCCGCCAAGGTGCAGATCAGCCGGTCGTGATGATAGGGAATCTCCCGCGCGCCCCAGCTCCCATCGGGCAGTTGGTGGGCCCGCAGCCACTCTAACGAATCGGCCCCTATCGGCTCGTCCAGCTCCACCAACCGCGCGGCCCAAGCGGTGTCATAGGCGGTCGCCATCATCCGCCCCGGCCCAATCTCGTGCAACAGATCGTACGCTTTTTCCCAGAAAGCCATGAAAACCCCTTGCTACAGATCCGGTGAGATGATCTCCAAGAATCCATCGGGCAGATCCACTTCGGGCAGCGGATACCAAAAGCCGCCACGGGCCTGCCGCACGCCCACCCCCAGGCACCGCTCGGCGTTGGCCCGGTAAAAGGTGCGCATCGCCTCCCAGTCCTGATCGGTCATGGCCGCATGTTGATGGTCTTCCTGCCGGCGGCTGTAGAGATGATCGAATAGAATGCGTCGCAGCCCTTTTTCACTCAGATAGAGGGAAGGGCTGACGGTGAAGTACAGGTCCTCGTTGCCGGTCGCCAATAAGGGCATGTCAAAGGCGCAGAACTTGTCAAAGCCGATGAATAGATCCACGGGCGCCACCGGCTCGCCATAGTAGGCCTCGATCAATGCCGCCCTGTCGGGTGCTTGCCCCCGCTCTTGATAGTACTTCAGGGTCAATTCGGCCACCGACTCGACCGCATCGTGGGCAAACAATCCGAAAAAGAGCCGAAAGCGCTCGTGGTCTCGCGTTTTGGCAGAAACCTCCTCAAACAGCCCGATCAGGGACTCGGCTTCTGTGCCTTTCAAATAACGGACATAGTCGCCGTAGAAGCGGACCCGCACCTGCATCTCGTCGTAAAAAGCGAGGAAATCGGGGTGGGTGGCCAGTCGCCGCAAGCCTTCGGCCGCCACCTCCATATAGTCGGGGCCTCGCGCCACCAGGTCGGGGCCAAATACGGGGGTCAAGAGGGTGTCCAGCCCATGCTCAAAGAGCAGGCGATACAGCTTGATGTGGCGGCGCGCCGCCCGATCCACGTACTCGCCACCCAGGGCGGCATCGGGACGATCCTGACACTCGAGCAGGAACCAGCGCCGGGTGCCGTTGATGGGAAAGACGCACACACGGGGGCCCGCCGCTCGCACGCAGCGAGCCACATCCTCCATGGGCCATGCCAAAAATTCGTCCAGCCGCGGCAGAACGCGATTCACTTCCCCCCCCCCCGGAAATCGCCGTCCAGATGGGCTTCCCGCCCCGGTGCCTGCCTACTGCTCGCCGCCTCGTGTCTGTACGGCACTCTCTGCTCCGCGCCCCGTCCCCGGGGCGCGCAATCTTTTGCTTGGCGCCGCGCTCTCCTACGCGCCCGAGACGGGGTAGGGAGCGTCAGGATTCCGCCGCCGCCCCCGAAAGCCGCCAGTGTTTGTACAGCCCCATTACCAGTGTGAACCAGAGATTGACCACGATCACACACCACACCGGATGGCTATCCAACAACAGGCGGAACAGCCACAGCGTCCCCGCACCCGATACGGCCAACCACACTGCTCGCACGGCGCCAAATCGCTCCCCGGCTGCCAGCTCCTGGCCTGCCGCCAGCAACACCGCCAGGCCGCCCCCCACCAGCAGATCGGTCGCCCAACTGCTCCAATCCGCCGCCAGGTACAGGGCCAACAACACCATCAACACGGGGAAAATCAGGGCGTTGCCTACCACCGCCCGCAAGCTTTCCCGGTGCCCGGCAAAGATCTGCGGCTCGGTGACCCAAATGACCAGCGCCGCCAATAGGCCGCCGGCCACCATCCAGCCCAATGCCGCCGCCCACTGGCCTGCCCGCCAATGGCCCCAGGCCGCCACGAATCCGCCGATCAACGGCACATTCTGGGCCAATTCCAGCGCCATCAAGGTCAGAAACGCCTTCAATCCCTCTCCCCCGCCAGCGGCTGCGCTTCGGCCCGCGCCAGCCAGCGGCCCATCGTCTGGAACAGAGGCCCGTTGCCGGCGACCATCACGTGATTGTTTCCCTCCAACTCGAACCCCAGCCGGCCCTTGATGTCGTACGCGCCCCCGCCGCCCCTCAACACCTCGACGCCCTCTTCGATGGCCGAACGGATGGCCGCGTACAACAACTGAAAATAGACATACCGCACCCCATAGTCCAGGCCCAACAGGCCCAGGGCGCGCACCGGCCCCTCGCCCAACACGAGCCCGCAGCCCACCAACCGCTCTCCCCGGCGGGCTTCCAGCCAGGTGGATTCCACCCGGGCCGCATTTTCCAGCACGGCGCGCGCCCGTGGGTTGGGTGCCGAGTTGTGGGCCCTTTCCACATTTCGGATCAGCGCCAGCGCCTCGTCTACCAGGACAATGGGCCTATCGGTGGTGATTTGTCGACGGGTAATGCAGATGCCCTCGTCGGCCGCACGGTTGCGGTGGCGGCGATAGTCTTTTCGCACCGACTTGGGCAATCCGGCCACATACTCGTCAAAATCGGACCAGCGGATCCTCAACTGCATGCCTGGATCGGGAACCCGGACGGCTGCAAAGGACTCGGGCCATCCAGCCCAAGCCGTTTCGTCCCGTCCCAGATAAGGGGCTGCCACAAAGGAAGCCCCCTTTTTCCGAGCCTGCTCTTGAGCCGCCTGGATCAGGATCGCCAGGGCTTTGCTGCGGCCCTCGCTGGGCAATGTCAGTCCGGATGCACTGGCCAAAGGAGACTGGCACAAAAAAAGAGGCCGCCGCCAGAGCAATCGCTCGGTCAGCGCTCGCGCCACTCTCGAAGTGATGGGTAGAGACTCCTTCCGTCGCAGCCAGAAGGTGGCCCGGCCCACCAGCTTTCCCCCGTCCCACAACAAAAGATACGCCGAACGTTCATCGTCGAGCACGGCCTCGCCAAAGCGATGCCAGCGCCGGCCGGTCCAGGGTTGCCCATCGACCAGCTCGCCCCAGGCCGCAGGGTCGACCTCGTCGATGCTGGAAACGACCTGCACCGCATACCCCATGCCCGCCACTCCACCTGCTGGGTGGTGCTGGATTGCGCCCATAGGGCGCCGCCGTCAGGCGTTGCCCACCAGGCGCTGCCCTTCCAACCAGCGTCCCAGTTCCTCTTCTTCGATCCGCCAACTACGACCGACTTTGTAGGCGGGCAGATCCCCCTCCTTGATCCAACGGCGCACGGTATAGACCGACACCCTCAGGATTTCGGCCACTTCTTGCGGCGTCAGAAACTCCTTAGGTTCCGGCGGGCCCTGTTCGAGGTTGGCAGTGCTAGCCTCCATTGCGACCTCCGGCGCTTGATCTCGAGTGTGGCCAGTATAGCACAAAGTCGCAAAATCTGCCAAATATCACAAGTACGGTGCAGGTTGCAAGCGCCCTGCCAAGCCACATACCGCACTCCATATAAGGATGTCGCCCCCGCGGAAGCTGGAACCCATGGACCCCCGCGTTCGTGGGAGTGACGGACAGGGACGGATAGGACGCCGTCGTCGTTCCCGCGTAAGCGGGAAGCCATGGACCCGGCGTTCGTGGGGGTGACGGACAGGGACGGATAGGACGCCGTCGTCGTT
>CAZNQW010000068.1:11880-16709 GCA_964575225.1 uncultured Anaerolineaceae bacterium
GACGGACAGGGACGGATAGGACGCCGTCGTCGTTTCCGCGCAAGCGGGAACCCATGGACCCCCGCGTTCGTAGGGGTGCCAGATAGGGGAGGGAGTGTGAGAGTGTGCGGGCCCCACCCCTACCCACCACCGTGACAGGGCACGAGCAAGTTTGCCCCCTGTACTAGCCCGCTATGCCGGCGGCGCCGACCGCTTCAACTCCTCCAACTGGCCCACCAGCTCCAGCCGCCGCGTCTCGGCCGCGCGTCGGCCTTCGTCCAGCACTTCCTGGACTCGCTCCTGGATCAAGCGACGCTCCTCCTCCCCGCTGCGGGGTGCCAGCAACAACACAACCACCGCCCCTGTGAACGCCCCCAGGAACAACCCTGCCACCAAACTGAGCAATCGATTCACTGTGTCCTCCTTTTCATTCGATTTCAACGTTGCCCGTGGCCGATGGCCTCGCGCACCCGGCGCGACAGGGCGCCGAAAAACTCGGTATAGATCACGTCCAGGGTGCGCGGCCGGGGCAGATCGATCATCACCTCGGCGCTGATCTGGCCCGGCCGCGACGACATCACCAGCACCCGATCAGCGACAAAGATGGCCTCCTGCAGATCGTGGGTCACCATCACCGCCGTCACCCGCTGCAAACGCCAGATGCGCAGCAGCTCCAGATTCATCTGCTCGCGGCTCAGGGCATCCAACGCGCCAAAGGGCTCGTCCAGCAACAACACCTCGGGCTGGCTGATCAGCGCCCGGCCGATGGCCACCCGCTGGGCCATGCCCCCCGAAAGCTGGTGGGGATAAGCCCCCTCGAAACCGGCCAACCCCACCAGTCCGAGCGTCTTTCGGGCGCGGCGTTCCGCTTCCGCCCGGGGCGTGGCTGCGACCTCCAAGGGCAGGAGCACATTCTGCAACACCGTCCGCCAGGGCATCAGGTTCACATTCTGAAAGACAAAGCCCACCTGGCGCTTGGGCTCGGCCAACACCTCGCCATCCAACAGCACCCGCCCCTGGCTGGGCGTTAGCAGCCCGCCCAGAATCCGCAACAGCGTGCTCTTGCCACAGCCCGAGGGGCCGACAATGGCCACAAACTCGCCCGCCGCCACATCCAGGCCGACGCCGTCCAGAGCCAGCAATTCCCCCGTGCGGCCCGCGTACTGGTGGCGAATCCCCTCGGCCGCCAGGACCGGCTCCATCTTAGGGCTGTCCCTTCTCGGCAAACTCGTTAGAGTACATGTCGTTCACTGCGGCGCCATCCTGCACCAGCCCCATTTTGACCATGATCTCTTGCGAGAGCTGCCAGTCGTCGGGGTTCGACACGCCCAATTCGCCCGGTTCCGCCTGCCAGAACTCGATCGACTTTTCCAAGACGGCCCGGTTCATCGTCCGCGCCTGCTCGTCGCTGGCGGCTTCGGGCACGTGAATCAGCGCGATCTCGAAAGCCTCGTCCGGATGGCGGATGGTATAGTCCAAGCCCTTGAGCGCCGCCCGCACCATGCCCTGCACCAACTCGGGCCGCTCCTCGACCGATTTTTCGTTGGTAATCAACCCATTCGATACCAGGTTGGCATAGTCCGACACCAAGATCAGGTCGACCAGCTGGCCCTGGGTCTCCATCTGCACCGGCTCGTTCATGGCATAGCTGATGGCGGCATCCACCTGATTCTCGCTGATCGCCGCCGCCTGAGTATAGCCGATCGAGATCAACTCCATGTCGGTTTCAGCCAGTCCCACCCGGTCCAGCAGCGCCCGCCAGCCGATGTAACTGGCGCCATAGGTGACCGGCGTGCCCACCTTCTTCCCCACCAGGTCTTCCGGCGAGCGAATGCCCGCTTCGGCCGCCGACATCACACACACGGGAAAGCGGCGATACCAGTTCATCACATACACCAGGGGCAGCCCCTGGCTACGGGCCAGGATCACCTGGTCGCCGCTGGCAATGGCGAACTGCAATTGATCGCCGCCCACCAACTTGAGGATATCGGTCTCCCAGCCGTAATCGAACTTGATGGTGATCCCCTCGTCGGCGAAATAACCCTTTTCGACCGCCACATAGATCGGCGTGAACTGGACGTTGGGGATAAAGCCCATCGCCAGCGTGACCTCCTGGGGCTCCTTGTCCGTACCCGGAGCAGCGCAACCCGACAGCACCAGGCTGGCTACCAACAACATTCCCACGCCGATCCAAACCCTTCTTCGTACCATGTCCTATCCTCCTAAAATAGAGTAAAACACCACAGATCGAGATCCGATGCACTACCAAGCGCCTGGCATCCCCCATTCCACCCAGACCTGAACACCCAGCATGACCAGTCCCAAACCCCCAACCAGGGGCTGCGACCACTTTTCCTCGCTCAGGCTGGCCAACGAAATGGGCGCGATCAGATACCAGGGCTGGCTGCGCGCTGCCAGCAACACAAAGGCCAGCAGCGAGGCATAAAAACTGGCACTGGTCAGCCGGCCAAAAGTCACCTTGCCCCGACTCAGCCGCCGCAGCAGTCCCGCCATCACCAGCGCATAGGCCGCCAGTCCCATGACCATCAGCCGCGAGGGCAGAGTCGGGCTCGCCCCGGCCCAGTTGGCGGGCGCCAACACCCGCTCGGCGATCTCTTGGGGCAGATCCGGCCGCCAAAAGGGCGCCATCACCCCCACCGACACGCCCAGCAGCGCGGCGACCGGCCCGACGACCCGGCGGAGGACCCAGGCCACCCGTCGGCCTGGCGGCGCCTCCTGCATCCACCGCCGCCAGGCATACAGCGCAAACAGCGGCAGAAACAAAAGGGTCATATACTTGACCCAGATCGACAGTCCCAAGACGGCAAAGGCCGGTGTCCACCGTTCCTGCAACAAGAACCAAAAGGCCAGCAACACCAGCGCCATCATGGCCATGTCGTTGTGGCCATCGCCCACCGCCAGCAGCAGCACCAGTGGATTCCAGGCAAAGCAGTACAGCCCTTCCAGCGCCCGCTCGGGGTGATACTTTTGGAGCATGCGATGCACCAGCCAGGCCGACCCCAGGTAGGCCACCACAGCCAGCCCTTTCAGGTAGGCAACCCCGGCGATCAAGTCCTGCCCCCCCAACGTCCCGACAGACGACAGCAGCAGCCAGGTGGGGCCATAGACCGCCCCTTCTCGGAAATAGGCAAGAGGAAACGCCTTTACCAGCGGATCGCTGCGGAATTGCAGGGGCGCGGTCAGAAGCGGGTTGGCATCCAGGTCGGTCAGCAGATGCGAGTGGACCACATAACCAAACAGATCGGACGTCATGGGTAACAACCAGAACAGGGTCAGCGCAAAAGACACCGCCAGGCCCCACACCACCCAGGGCGACCCGCCTCCACGGCGGACCATCCCCCAACCCAAGGCGTACAGCGCTCCCAACAGAACCAGTCCCGCCAAGCAGCCCAATAGGGTGGCCCCGTCGCGGCCCAGCAGGCGCGGCCAGTTGGTCAGACGCTCGCCATAGCGCGCCCAGGGCAACAGGGCTGTCAGAAGCAAATACACGGCTTCGGTGGCCAGCCCAAGCCCCAACAGCGCCACCCCGGTTCCCTTGGCGTCCATGGGCGCCGTCCCTCCCAGGGGTTGGGGGCCTCGCTGCTGCGCGCCCCGAGTTTCCTTTCTATCCATGGGCTCCGCCTAACTCCCCTTCTTCCAGCGCAAGACCACCGCCTCCAGCGCCGACACAGCGCCATACAGGCCCAAGGCAATCGTCATCAACACAAACAGGGCGACAAACATCAAGGGGGTGTCGAACAACCCTCGGTTGGCCAGGTTCACCAGGAACCCCAATCCCCGATCCGACTGCGCAAACTCGCCCACCACCGCGCCGATCACCGACAGCGTAACCCCAATCTTGAGCCCGCCCAGCAACACCGGTAGCGCCGCCGGCAGTTCCAGCAGCCGAAACACCTGCCACCGGCTGGCCTGGAACGTCCGCATCAGGTCATAGAGGTCCCGATCCACCGAGCGCAGGCCCACGATGGTGCTAATCAACACCGGGAAAAAGATGGTCAAGGCGCAGATCAACACCTTGGACAACAGGCCAAAACCGAACCAGACGATCAATAGCGGCGCCAGGGCCACAATGGGGATCGACTGACTGGCTACGATATAGGGCGACAGAAAACGCTCCAAGGGGCGAGACTTGGCCAGCACATAGCCCCACAGCGTGGCGCCGGTCAATCCCAGCGCCAGCCCGCCCACGATTTCGATCAGAGTGACCTGGGTGTGAAACCACAGCGAGCCATCAGCCGCCACCCGCAGGAACCGGTCCCACACCTGCTGCGGCGATGGCAGGAGAAAGGGGGGATAATCGCCCACATGGGCCACCAGCGCCCAGACCCCCACTAGCGCCACCATCGCCACGGGGATCAGGGCTATTTCCACACGTTCCCGCACAAACCGCACGGCCGCTTGCCCGTTCGGTCCGCGTGCTGTGTACCAGCCTTTCGCGCGATTCTGCTCCAACAAAAAAAGCCCCCCAAGACCATTGGCCTTCGGGGCACGTTCACAACGCTTGATGGGCTCTTTGCCCATGGTTCCAAGCTGCCTTCTCCCATCCGGACTGTACCGTCGGCTCCGGATTCACACCGGATCAACCCGCTGGTCGCGGGCTCGCGGGCTTGGCCGCGCCTCAGCGGGCCTCACCGCCGGTCGGGAATCGGCGATCTCCGCCTCACCCTGCCCCGAAGGTCTTTATAAAGACGGCTTGGCCGTCATTCACCCGGATTATACACCAACCGATCTGACTTGTCAACCCCTCGATTGTGCCTGGCTAGGGCTGTTGCAGAGTCGGCCAGTCAATCTAGTTTGGAGCTCGCCGCCCCCGTCTCGGGGGCGGCCTG
>CAZNQW010000069.1:0-4803 GCA_964575225.1 uncultured Anaerolineaceae bacterium
AGACAACATCGTAAGTCTGCCCGTGTCGCCGGCCCCCGCTCTCGATGATACCATCACCCTGGGCGACAGCGCGTTCCCATTGGTTGCACAGGATCGCACCTACTCCTTCGGTGCCCTCGTGGACAGCCTGCCCCACGAGACCATCACCGGCGGCATCCGAAAATTCGTCGATGGACTGCCGGGACTTGGCGCTGACGCTGCCAACAACCTGGGCCAGTACATCCCGGTGGCCATTCCCGAAATCGTCACAATCGGCGAACAGGAAGCAGACTATTACGAAATTGCTGTAGTCCAGTACCGTGAGCAGATGCACTCGGACCTGCCACCCACCCTGCTTCGGGGCTATGTGCAGATTTCGACCGAGGCAGTGCCGGGCGAGCAGTTCCAACTGACCAACGCCCTGCTCGATGGGACGGAAACCATTATCCCCGGCTTCTTTGGCGTGACTCCGCCCCACTATATGGGACCCACAATAGTCGCTGCCAAAAACCGCCCTGTGCGCATCAAGTTCTATAACCTGCTGCCTACCGGTACCGACGGCGACCTGTTCATCCCCGTCGACACCACCGTCATGGGCGCCGGTATGACGCCCGATATGTACGGAACGGAGGAGCTGGACCCGCAAAACCCCATGTGCGGCATGGGGTACGACATGGATACCGGTGAGCGTATCCCCAAGATGGCAGATTGCTACACCGAAAACCGGGCCACCTTGCACCTGCACGGCGGAATATCGCCCTGGATCAGCGACGGCACTCCCCACCAGTGGATCACCCCTGCCGGAGAGAGCACCAACTATCCCCAGGGCGTCAGTGTAGAGCCCGTCCCGGATATGGACGATACGGGCGATCCGAATGATGGCATCATGACCTTCTACTACACCAATCAGCAGAGTGCCCGGTTAATGTTCTACCACGACCACTCCTGGGGCATCACCCGCCTGAACGTCTATGCCGGCGGAGCCGCGCCCTACATCGTCACGGACGAAACCGAACAGACGCTGATCAGCCAAGGAATCATCCCCGGCGCCGAAAGCACCATTCCCCTGGTCATCCAGGACAAGACCTTTGTGCCACCCCCAGATCAGCTTGCCCTGGAAGACGAGACCTGGGATACCACCCGCTGGGGCGGCGTGGGTAGCCTGTGGCTGCCGCATGTCTACTCGCCGGCCCAGAACCCGGGCGATAGCTCCGGCGTCAACCAGTTCGGCCGCTGGGCGTACGGCCCCTGGTTCTGGCCGCCCACCCTATCCATCGACTATGGACCGGTCGCCAACCCCTACTACGACCCGCTCTGCGATCCCGACGTCCAATGGTGCGAGCCGCCCATGATGCCTGGCACACCCTACAACTCGATGGGCATGGAAGCCTTCATGGACACGCCGGTTGTCAATGGCACCGCCTACCCAACCCTTGAGGTGGAGCCCAAGGCCTACCGCTTCCGCGTCCTGAACGCCGCCAACGACCGCTTCTTCAACCTGTCGTTCTATCAGGCCGCCGACGCGCTCGGCAACGTGTGCGACACCAACAACCTGTTCCCGGTGCCCTCGCCCACCGGCGTGACCTGCACCGAAGTTCTCCTGAACCCCGACGAGGTCGCAGCCGCTCTGGACGACCCAACCATCTTTCCCGTCCCTGTCACGGGCACCGAGGGCCCGAGCTGGATCCAGATCGGCACCGAAGGCGGCTTCTTGCCGGCGCCTACGGTCCTTCCGGCCCAGCCGACCACTTGGGTGAACGACCCAACCGTCTTTAACGCCGGCAACGTCGATCTCCACTCGCTGCTGCTCGGCCCCGCTGAGCGCGCCGACGTGATCGTCGACTTTTCGGCCTTTGCCGGCCAAACCCTCATCCTGTACAACGACGCCCCGGCGGCTTTCCCGGCCCGCGACCCGCGCTACGACTACTATACCGGAAACGGGGACTATCGCGACACCGGCGGCACCCCACCCACGCTCCCCGGCTATGGGCCCAACACCCGCACCATGATGCAGATCCGGGTGGTGGCCGCGCCCGAAGCCCCGACCTTTGACCTGCCGGCCCTTGAGACCGCGTTCCGGGCCGAGAGCCTGGGCGGGTTGGGCGTGTTTGACAACTCGCAACATCCCATCGTGGTCGGCCAGGGCGCCTACAACTCGGCCTACGGCACCTCGTTCCAGAGCAACGGGCCGCTGGCCGGTTTGGTTCAGATCTTTGACACCACACTGACCTTCAAGACGCTGCTCGACGCGACCCTGACCATGCCTCTCCAACCCAAACAGATCCAGGACGAGATGGGCGAGGCCTTTGACCCCATATACGGCCGGATGAGCGGCTTCCTGGGACTGGAAGCGCCCAATGCCCAGGCGGGCGTGCAAAACATGATTCTCTATGGGTTTGCGATGCCGCCCACCGAGGTCCTGCGGGGGATCGAGCTGCCGCCGGGCGTCGAGCTGACTCCCATCGCGTCGACGGACGATGGCTCGCAGATCTGGAAGATCACCCACAACGGAGTGGACACCCACCCGATTCATTTCCACCTCTACGATGTGCAGCTCATTAACCGCGTCGGCTGGGACGGGATCATCCGCAAACCGGACCCGAATGAGATCGGTTGGAAGGACACCGTTCGCATCAGCCCGCTGGAGGACACCATCGTCGCCCTGCGTCCGCTCATCCCCAGCCTCCCCTGGGATCTGCCCAACAGCGTCCGGCTGATCGATCCCTCGATGCCAGAGGGCGTCAGTCTGACGGACATCGGTATGCCGATCTTTGACCCACTGGGGCACCCCGTGGAGATCTTTAACCACTATGTCAACTTTGGCTGGGAGTATGTGTGGCACTGCCACATCCTCAGCCATGAAGAAATGGACATGATGCGCCCACAAGCCGTGGTGATCACTCCCAAAGCGCCAACCGACCTGGCCCTCGGGGTAACGGGGGATGGAATTACTCGGACGCTAGAGCTGACCTGGGTCGACAACTCGATCAACGAAACCGCCTTCACTGTGGAGCGTGCCATCACAACCACCGGCATATGGGAGACGCTGGCCGTACTCCCCGCTAACACCACACTCTACACCGAGACGGTCGGCACCACAGGTCAGGAGTATTCTTATCGAGTGTTCGCCTCCAACACGGTAGGCGACACCACGGCGTACCCTGCTCCCTCCATTGGGTTCCCCACCGAGACAAAGGTCTCTGAGCCCACCAACGTCGTGGAGTTGAGCCTGGTACCGCTGGCTCCTCCCGCAGCACCCACCGACCTCACTGCGCTGTGGGTAGCCGGACCGCAGGTTCGACTGACCTGGACCGACAACGCCACCGACGAAACTGGATTCGTCATCGAACGTGCCGATGATGGCGTGACCTTTGCTACACTCGCGAGTGTCGGAGCGAACATTGGCACCGGCAGTGTCGTCTTTACCGACACCACGGTCATCGATGGGACGACCTACACCTACCAGGTCGCGGCCGAGAACGTGGTCGGCCCGTCCGCCTTTTCGAATACAGCGGTCGCTCCGTAAGATGGGCCAAAGCAAGCGGGGGAGGGATACGTCCCTCCCCCGCAAGACCCAAGAGGGTTTTCGTTGAGGAAACAGAGGGGTTCTTAGCGCCCCAGGTATCCGCCGTCCACCGGAATGACGGCCCCGTGAACATAGTCCGAGGCCGCCGATGCCAGAAAAAGAACCGCACCTTGAAGGTCGGCGGGCACGCCCCATCGACCCGCGGGGATGCGCGCCAGAATCGCGGGCTCTCGCTGTGGGTTGCCCACCAGAGCGGCGTTCAACTCGGTGTTCAGGTAACCCGGGGCGATGGCGTTGACATTCACGCCTCGTGCCGCCCACTCGTTGCTCAGCGCCTTGGTGAGTTGAGCTACCGCCCCCTTGCTGGCGGCATAGGCCGGGATCGTGATCCCGCCGAAAAAGCTCATCATCGAAGCGATGTTGATGATCTTGCCCCGTCCCTGGGCCAGCATGACCCGCCCTGCCGCCTGAGCCAGAATCCAGACGGTGTGCAAATTCACAGCCAGGACCTGGTCCCAATCTTCCAACGGAAATTCCTCGGCTGGATGGCGGATCTGCGCCCCGGCATTGTTCACCAATACATCCAGGCCGCCCAGGGCTTGCACCGCGCGGTCGATCAGCGCCAGAGCCTGGGTCCGGTCGGCCAGATCTGCGCGAAGGGGATGGGCGCCCATCTCCCTGGCGACCGTCATCACACGGTCGGCGCGCCCGACGATGGCCACTTCCGCTCCACCGGCGATCAGGGCCTCAGCCATGGCACGGCCCAGCCCTGCCGTCCCACCCGTGACCAGGGCCCGTTTTCCTTCCACCGAGAATAGATCATATACCGGGCGGTCGTTCATTTTCCTCCCCAAGAAAAAGCGCGCACGCATGCGCGCCAGCAGCGCGGTTCAATGGCCGTGCAATGACAGGCGATCGGTCAGCCGCCGCGACCCTCCCTGACTTGGGCCACAAAGGCCGCCGCCCGCCGGGTCAGCTCCGGCAGGTCTCCGGCATCCAGCAATTTCTGGTTTATCAGGCTGCTGCCCACCCCCAAGGCCGCCGCCCCCTGACGGATAAACTCGGCAGCCGTGTCCAGGTTCACCCCACCCACCGGGATGATCTGCAACTGGGGCAGGGGCGCCAGGATGGCCTTGACCAAACTCGGGCCACCCACATCGGCCGGAAAGAGCTTGATCATATCGGCTCCGGCCTCCCAGGCAGTCAGCATCTCGGTGGGCGTGTAGCAGCCCGGGATGACCGGAATGCCATAGCGATTGCACAGCTCATTGGCTTTCATGATGGCCGCCAGGTCGTCG
>CAZNQW010000069.1:4813-16337 GCA_964575225.1 uncultured Anaerolineaceae bacterium
CCACCACGGGCAGACTGAGGGTAGGAGCCACGACAAAGCCGGCACCGGCCAGGATAGCAGCCCGGGCCGTCTCGGGATCGAGGACGGTACCGGCCCCGAACAACACCTCGCCGCCATACTTGAGGGTGGCCTCGCGCACCACATCCAGGGCGCCCGGTGTGGTCATGGTCACCTCAATGACCCGCACCCCACCCGCCTTGATGGCATCGGCCGCGTCCAGCAACTGCCCCGAACTCTGGGCCCGGATAATGGCGATCACGCCCGTTTCTCGAATCAGGTTCAGTTTCTCGGTCTTGTCCATGCTCTCTCCTGCACCGCTCCTTTTCCGACTTGTGGCATCGCCCGAAACGGCACCCCTTAACGAACGGTGCGCTTGCCCCCACCGGCCACGTCCGCCTTCATCAACGCTTGAATCTCACCCCTGTCCACGATGGGCAGGTCGAACATCAGCGTCTGCTTGAGGCGGGTGGCAGCGTCGCCCACCAACACGCCTTTTGCCAGGCCCTCAAGCCCCAACCCGGCCGTCAACAGGCCGTAGTAAAAACCGGCGTTCCAGGTGTCGCCGCCGCCCAACCGGTCGGTGAGCGTCATCGAGCGGACCGCCGGAGAGCGAAAGAAACTGCCGTCGGCGCCCACGGCCGCCGACTCCCAGCGGTGCTGTTCGAAACTGTCGGGGTAGCGAATGGTGACACCCACCACCTGGGTGGCAAAGCGCTCGTGGACCTGCCGGGCGAAGGAACGGATGTCGTCATCCTCCACATGCCCCATGTCGCCATCGATGATCTGCTGGGCGGAATACTGGCCACAGCTCAAGCCATAGAGCTGGGCCATGTCCTCAATGGTCGTAATGAGCAGATCGACGTGCTCGGTCACAATGGGTGTCATGATCTCACGAGCCTGATCGGCCGACCACAGAGTGGCACGGTAGTTAAAATCCAACCCCACCAGGCAATCGGCCGGCTTGGCCGATATGGCCTCCTGGAACGCCTCATAGTTGTAGTTGCGCTCGTATCGGCTGTGAGCCGCCAAGCCAAAGGTGATGCCTGAGGTGTGGAACAACCGCGCATCGGCCAGCGCCGCTTCCCAATCGACCATGCCGGCCCCCAGCCGCGACGCCGCGGAAAACATGCGCTGATACACGCCCGTGGCCCGCCGTGGCGTCCGCCCCATCTCGTAGATAAAGCGGCCGATCGGTTCCGCCTTGGGTGCCCAGACGATGTGATCGGTGTGAACGCCGTGCTCGCGCGCGATGTTGCCCACCGCCCGACCGTAGGGATTATCGGGTACGCGGGTGATAAAGGCCGAAGGGATGCCCAAGCGGCTTAGGCCGAGGGCCAGCGTGTACTCGCTGCCCGCCATCGAGAGGTGGACCAGGCGCGTACGCTCTGGCCGCTCCATATCGGCCGGTGTGTCGCGGACCATGACCTCGCCAAAGGTCACAAACGCGGCCCCTCGACCGGCAAAAACGGTCAGATCGTCCTTTGTTATGTCGAATTGCATCGCAGGGCCCATAGGCTGCCTCCTACCCCTCAGGAACATCCGTTTTCTGGTTTGACGACGACCTTGATGGCGCCTCCCAGGCGCTTTTCGGCCGCCTCAAAAGCGGCGTGAACCTGGCTGAGAGGGAATTGGTGGGTGATCAGCGGCGAGAGGTCCACCGATTGTCCCCGGTTGCCGCCCAGCAAGGCCATGGCCTGAGCCATAGAACGCTCGCCCTCTGCCTTGGAACCGGCCACCGTAATGTTCCACTGTACGATCTTGTTCACGTTAAGGGGCGCCGGCTCGCTGTAGATGCCCACCAGGGCCACGCGCCCGTTCTTTTTGCTGTACTCGACGGCCTCCACGGCGGCCTGGGTGGTCCCGGCGCATTCCAGCGCCGCATCGGCGCCGACGCCGTTGGTGAGTTCGAAAATGCGCTCGATCACGTTCGTCTCGCGGACGTTCACGGTGATATCGGCGCCCAAACCGCGCCCCACTTCCAGGCGTTCGGGCCGCGTGCCCGTCAACACGATGGTGCCTGCGCCGAGCAAGCGGGCCATGACCACCGCCATCAACCCGATGGCGCCGGGTCCCGATACGACCACCGTCTCGCCGGCGCGGATACCGCCAATGCGCCGAATGCCATACAGCGAGGTCGCTGCCGTCGTAATGAGCGTGGCCTGCTCGAAGGACATCCTATCGGGAATGGGATAGACCGAGTTGACGTGATTGCAGGCATACTCGGCATAGCCACCATTGCTGCTAAAACCGTAATGGCGGTGCCCCTTGCCCGGATTGCCATAGTTCAGGCAGGTGTTATACAGCCCAACGCGGCAGTTGGCACACAGGCCGCAGCCCTTGTGGGGCTCGACGGCGACCCGGTCGCCGACGGCAAACTCGGTCACGCCCTCGCCCAGGGCCGCCACCGTGCCGGTGTACTCGTGACCCGAGATGAACTGCCCATAAGGGGGATGATTGGGCCAACCATGGGCCAGGATTTTAGGATCGGAGCCGCAGATGGCGCAGGCGGCCACCCGGATCAGCACCTCGCCGGGGCCGGGTTGGGGCACTGGATAATCCTCGACCAGTCTCAAATCTCGCTCGCCGTACAGCACCGCCGCACGCATCGTCTCTGGAATCGACAAGGCTCTTCCTCCTCTAGAAATGGAGCAGGATCTTGCGACAATTCCGGCGATCCTGCGCCAACTGAAAGGCGCGTTCATACTCCTCGAACGGCACCTGGTGGGTGATCAGGTAGCGGGCGGCCTCTGGATGCTTCAGGGTAAAAGCCAGCACCGAGTCAAAATCGCCCGTGCCCCCCATGCTGCCCATGATGCGCGCCGCCTTGAAAGTGATCTGCTTCATGCTGAACTCGACCGAAGGGATAAATCCCAGGGCCATGATCGTCCCCAGCGGCCTCAGCATCTCGACAGCCTGGCGAAAGGCCACCGGGGAGCCCGATGTCTCGAAAATGGCATCGTACCCCCGCCCCGAATAGAGCTGATCGTAGGCCGGGGCGCCGGGTCCCTCCTCCGCCGCTTGGGCAAAGGCCAGCACGTCGCTCAGGGGGGAGGCGCCCAGCTCGATGGCATGGTCCACGCGCGCCTGTACCAGATCGAACAACTCGACATGCTCGCAGCCGTGCCCATACTTGAGGGCAAAGAAACAGGCCAACCCAATGGCGCCCCCGCCCGACACCAAAATCCGCTCGTGTTGGAGATTGGGGCGCGTTTCACGCACGCGGCGGACCGCATGGGCGCCCACCGCCAGCGGCTCGCTGAGGGCCACCAAGTCCAGGTCGGCCTCGGGGTCGGCGCGGTAGAGATACCGTTCCTCCTGCAGGAACCTCTGCCTCGAGGCCCCATCCACAGTGATGCCAAACTTTTCGATGTGCTGGCACAGGTTCTTGTCCCGCGAGCAGAACTCACATTCGCCGCAATAGATGGAACAATCACCCGTGACCTTGTCCCCCGGCTTTACACGGGTGACCTCCGGCCCCACGGCCTCGACCGTGCCCGACCATTCGTGCCCAAAATACAGGGGATAGTTCTTGGGCCCCTCATAGGTACCCAGGTAGAGGCCCATATCGGAGCCGCACAACCCCACGGCATGGGTGCGCACCAGCACCTGAGTGCTTTGGGGCTCGGCCAGATCCTCCGTGACGATCTCGGCGCAGCGGCCCTCGCCGGCGCCACGGGCCCAGTCCGGTCCCCTGAGGACGATTCCTTTGGATAACACATGTCCCTCCTCGAGCCTCGGAGGGGGCGCGTGGCGCGGTTCTCTGCCTACGCCCAAACGAGGACGCTCCGAATTGCTCGTTTTTCTATCCCCTGTCCTCGTGTCCAGACAAGGAAATGGGGTCTGATTACGCGTACTCGGTCATAGCAACGGGCCGCGCTTCCTGATACGACCGGGTAGCCGCCAGGCCGATGGCCAGGGCTGCCCGGGCGCTGTGGGCATCGACGGCAGGCTCGCGGCCATCCATCACCCGCTCGCAAAAATCCACCGTCTGCGCCTGGTAGGCATTGCCAAAACGTTGGATAATGTAGGGCACCATGTCGTGCTGGATGCCTTGGCGGGTCAGGATCAGCAGCGGCGTCTGCTGATAGTACCCAACGTTCAGGCCGCCCTCGGTGCCCAAAATCTCGGTGCGGATATCGTATCCGTACAACGCATTGCGGCTGACCTCTACGTTGCCCAGGGCACCGCCATCAAAGAGCATGTTGACCACTGCATTGTCAATATCGCCCACAGTGTTGAGCTGGGGAAAGGCCAGCGTGCCCCCTTCGGTATAGACCCGCTTGACCTCGTCGGCCATCAACCAGCGCCCCAGATCAAAGTCGTGGATGGCCATATCCAGGATCAAGCCGCCACTGACGTCGGCCCGTGCATAGTTGAGATCGGGGCAAAAAGGGTCGCGGCCAATCGACTTGAAGGTCACCGGTTTGCCAATGACGCCCGCTTCGATCTGCTGCTTGGCCGCCAGATAGCCGCTGTCAAAGCGCCGCATAAAACCGGCCTGGAACATGGCGCCCGTCTTGGCCAACGTGGCGATCATCTGATCGGTATCTTCCAGCGTCAGGGCGATGGGCTTTTCGCAAAAAATCGCCTTGCCCGCCTCCGCCGCATCGATCACCACCTGACGATGGGTGCCGGTGGGAGAGGTGATGAACACAGCCTGAATGGCCTTGTCGGCCAACAGCTCCCGGTAGTCGGTCGTCCAACCGCCGAAGCCCAATTCTTCAGTCAAGGTCTCGGCCCGCTCGGCAAGGACATCGGACATACACACCAGATCGACCTTGGAAAACTGGGCCAGGTGTCGGGCATAGATCTGCCCCATCCGTCCCAAGCCAATCACGCCCACGGGTAGTTTTGTTGCCATCGACGTATCCCCTTTTGCCTTTCCTAACGACCGACCGCTGCCAGCCACTCGCGTGACTCGCGCAGGTAGATCTCTAGCCAATCCAAAGAATCGGGCCCCTTGATCGACGTAAAGGGATCGGGGCCCGGCGGTGTGCATTCCAGAACGATGGGGCCGCTGTAGCCGATATCCACCAGAGCCGCCATCTGGGCAGCGAAATCGGTATGGCCGCGGCCCACCGCCTGTCGGTTCGAGTCGGCCACATGATACAACCACAGGTGACCCCCAGCCACCCGCAACGCCTGGGCCGAGTTGGCCTCTTCGATGTTCATGTGATAAGCGTCCATGAGGATGCCCACATTGTCAGGTCCCATAGCTGCCACATCCTCCACAAACTGCACTGCTTCGGCCGCTGTGTTGAGCAGGTGGGCTTCGTAACGATTGAGCACCTCCATCACCAGCCGCAATCCCATCGGTTGGGCCCGCTGGGCGATCTGGCGTACAGCGTCGACAAACACGGCCCGCTCTTCCGTCAGGCTGCTGCCCGCCACCGGCCGAATCCGGCCCACCAACCCATGGCAGCAAACCAGGGGATGATCGAGGGCAGCGGCAAAGTCCAAGAGCCGCAGAAAATAGTCAACGGCCTGGGAGCGAATGGCAGGGTCTGGATGGGCCAGGTCGGCATCGGCCGGCGTGAGGGAAAAGATGGCCAGTCCCTGATCTTGAAGGATTTGGGCCGCCTCCTTCGGTTGGTAGCGCTCCAGGTCGCCCATGAGTTCTACACCATCAAAGCCAAGCGCCCGCAGACGCCGAGCGATCTCGGCCAGTGTCATGTCGCCAAAGGGCCAGGTACATGCTCCCAGCCGGTAGGCGGTCTCGCCAAGGTTGGAGGAAACAGGATTATCCATGGATATGCCTCGCATTTTGTTAGAGTAATCAACCCATCTGTATCACCGGCCTCCAACTGGAGGCCAGGACTCTGCACAACCGACAACGTCCCATCGCAGCTCAAGTTCGACAGCGCGGTGGGACGCTCAATCCCTACGTCGTGAGAATCTCTGATCGTAGGACGCACCTCGCTCCCTGGTGCGCGAGGAACTGCTGATCGGGGGGCCGTACCTGAGGTGAAAGAGTACAGGCACGTAGGATCCCAGTGAGAGCCTCACACCTGGACACACGGCGATGGCAAGTTCCATCCCACCCGATCATCCTCTTGGACGATGAATCACGTCCTTAGCCGGTGCCAGTCCCAAAAAGACGTGACCACCCGGGTGTCGGACTTGACCTCGCTATTTCTCTCGCTCGCCGGTGATCAGGTCGGCGATGTCCTTCTCTGTCACCTCGTCCCTGGCGTAGCTGCCCACCAACTCACCACGCCGAATCACCACAAAGCGATCGGCCACTTGGTAGACGTGGCCCACGTTGTGCGTGATAAAGATGACCGAAAGGCCTTGTTCCTTGGCATTGAGGGTGTAGGTCAACACCTTGTGCGTTTCGCCTACCGATAGGGCCGAGGTGGGCTCATCGAGGATCAGCAGCCGGGCACCAAAGTGTCGGGCGCGCCCAATGGCAATGGACTGGCGCTCGCCGCCCGACAATTTGCCTACCTTTTCCCTGGGTGAGCGAATATGAATCCCGATGTCCTTGAGCGCCTCCCGCGCCTGCTCGTCCATCGTGGCCATATCCAGATATTCAATCGGCCCGAGCTTTTTGGTCACCTCGCGACCCAGGAAAAAGTTGCGAGTAATGCTCATCAGCGGCACCAAAGCCAGGTCCTGATAGCACGTTTCAATGCCCAATGCCCGCGCCTCGCGCGGCGATGGGATCTGGACCAGGTTGCCATCCATATAGATCTTGCCGCTGGTCGGTGTGTAGACCCCCGTCAACACCTTGATCAATGTAGACTTGCCGGCGCCGTTATCGCCAAGCAACCCCACCACCTCCTGCTGATTCACCACAAAGTCTACATCGCTCAGGGCAGTGATGGTGCCAAAGCGCTTGACGATTTTCTCCATTTTGATAACAGGCGTGCGATCGCCATTATCCGCCATGTTCCCGATCCCTCCCCTGCTCAGGCTTTTTTACGAATCCAATCATTAAAAATGGCCGCAACCACAATCGTCACACCGACTACGGCCACAAAATTGTCCGCCGGAATAAAGGGCACATTCAGGAGAATGATGCCCGTGCGCAGCATGCTGATGATCAAAATGCCCAACAACGCGCCAACGACACTGCCCGATCCACCGGTGAGCAACGTCCCGCCGACCACCGCAGCGGCGATGGCGTTGAGTTCCTCGCCCGCACCCGTGGCGATCTTGGCCGTTTTATACTGGCTGAAGAGCATGATGCCGGCCAGGCCCGCCAATAGCCCGGAAAAGACAAAGGTAATGAGTTTCGTCCGTTTCACTTTGACGCCGGTGGCTCGGGCCGCGGCTGCCAGGCCACCCACGGCGAAAATGTGGTTGCCCAATTGGGTACGCACCAACAGGAACTGAAATAGGGCCACCATCCCGAGTAGCCAAAAAAGCGACGTGCGAAAGTTGGCATTGGGGATGAGATCGGCCAGCCATTGAAGTCGCCCATTAAAAAAGTTATAGATCGGAAAATCGGCGATGGTCTGGAGCATAATGCCGCCCGAAAAGACATACAGCGCACCACGGTACACGTATTGTGTGCCCAGCGTTACGATAAACGAGGGGATACCGGTGGTGATCAAGATCACCCCATTCAGCAGGCCCAACAACCCTCCCGCAGCCAGCGCCAAGAATACAGCCAGGACGGCATTGCCGCCGTTCATGGTAATGGCACCGTACACAAACGCGCAAATGGCCATGATCGCACCGACCGAAAGATCAAACTCGCCGCAAATCATCAACAGCGTGACGCCAATGGTGAGAATCCCGGTCAGCGTAGCTGCGTTGACGATGCCTGAAATCGTGCGCACCGTGAGAAAATTTCCATTGGGCACAAACAAGGTAAGAAGGACCACGACGAGAACCAAAGTGATCAAGGGACCAGCAATTGGCGACCCGAGAAATCGCCGGAAGCCAGGTTTGGGCGTTGCCGCCATCTGAGTCACGATGTTGTACCTCCTGCTCCGTGTGCAACAGACAGGGGTCAGGTAGGGGCGGAGCAATGTCCGCCCCTACCTTGAGTGATTACCGTTTACCGATACTTGCCGGCCAGGGCCTCGACGACCTCGACATTGCTGCTGTCGACAAAGCCAGGACCGGTAGCCGTCACCGGCATAGCCGGGCTGATGTTGTAGCGAACCTTGAGCGCCAGCTTGGTCACCGCATCGTAGCCTTGCAGGAACGGCTGCTGGTCGATGCCGAACATGGTGACGCCACTCTTGATGTTGGCGATGATCTCGGGGCTCAGGTCAAAGGTACCGTGCTTGACCTGATCAGCCGACAGACCTGCCTGGCTGACAAAGGCATAGAAGGGGTTGGCGCCATTGGGTCCCAAGGTCATAAAGACGTCTACGTCGGGATTGGCGGTGTAGTAGTCAGAGATAACCGTCTGAGACGAGGCCGGATCATCACTGATGGCCAGCACTTCGGCCGGGATCCCCTTCTCGGTCAATGCATCGACAAAGCCGTTGCAGCGCCGGTCCAGGCCCGCGTGCCCAACCTGCTGGTTGATGCACACACCCTTGGTGCCGCCATCGGCCACCAAGCGCATGCCGCCCAGATAGCCGCCCTGATACTCATCCTGGCCCAGGTAAGTCATATAGTCGATCTGATCTACCACCGGGCCATTCCCCGCGTTGTAGCCCACCACGGGGATTCCAGCTTCGAGGGCCTTTTCGATCGGCGCGCGGAACAGATCGGCGTCGGTCACCGTGATCGCCAGGCCATCAGGCTTGGCGGCAACGGCCTGCTCGATCAACTGCGCTACCTTCTCCAGGTCGAATTTGTCGGGACCCAGGAGGGTATACTCCACATTCATCTCCTGAGCAGCTTGCTTGATGCCGGCTTCGACGACACACCAGAACGAGTCCCAAGCGCACATGGCGTGCTGGACCAAGTAGGCGTTCACGGGGCGCGCCGGATCGGCCTCAAAGTCGACGTTCTCGGCCGTGATAAAGCCAGGACCGGTGGCCGTGACAGGCAACGCCGGCAGGATGCCATAGCGATTGACCATGACAAGCATCTGGATGGCGCCGTAACCCTGCAGGAACGGCTGCTGGTCGATGCCGAACATGGTGACGCCATTCTTGATATTCTCGTTGATCTCGGGGCTCAGGTCAAAGGTACCGTGCTTGACCTGATCGGCCGACAGGCCTGCCTGAGAGAAGAAGGCATAGAAGGGGTTGGCGCCGTTGGGGCCCAAGGTCAGGAACAGATCGGCGTCAGGGTTGGCGGTGTAATAGTCAGAGATGACCGTCTGCGACGAGGCCGGATCATCACTGATGGCCAGCACCTCGGCCGCAATGCCCATCTCGGTTAGCGCATCGACAAAACCGTTGCAGCGCTTGTCCAGGCCCGCGTGCCCAACCTGCTGGTTGATGCACACGCCCTTGGCGCCGCCATCGGCTGCCATGCGCATACCGGCCTGATAACCACCCTGATACTCATCCTGGCCCAGGTAGGTCAGATAAGAGATGCCATCCACCACCGGTCCATTACCCGCGTTGTAGGCCACCACGGGGATCCCGGCGTCGAGGGCTTTTTGGATCGGTGCGCGGAACAGGTCGGCGTCGGTCACCGTAACCGCCAGGCCGTCGGGCTTGGCGGCAACGGCCTGCTCGATCAACTGCGCTACCTTCTCCAGGTCGAATTTGTCGGGGCCCAAGATGGTGACTTCGGCGCCCATGTTGGCGCCGGCCGTCTTCAGGCCATCTTCCACTGTGCACCAGAACGAGTCCCAAGCGCACAAAGCGTGCTGAACGGCATACAGCTTGAGCGGCTTGGTCGCCGGATCTTCGGCCTCTGCGGGCTCTTCCTCTGCGGGCTCTGCGGTAGGCTCTGCAACCGGCTCTTCTTCCGCAGGAGCGGCTGTGGGTTCTGCCGGCGCGGCTGTGGGCTCGGCGGCTGGTTCAGCCGTCGCGCCGCAAGCGGCCAGCACCATGGTAAAGATGACCAGCAAGGCCAATAACGCTGAAATTCTTCTCGACATGTTCTCCTCCTAAGGGAATCCTTCTAATGAACTAGAGACTGCCTACAAAAAGCTGATTCTTCTTTCTTTTAGCGATCACCTCCCTATCTATCTATCTATCTCGCTAGCTTTCTTTACTCAAGAACGTATTGAGCACAACAGCCAGAATTAGGATGAAACCTGCAACGGCTCGAAAGATCTGAACCGAAACACCCATCAACACCAAACCCTGGTCCAAGGTCATCAGCAGCAACATACCGAGGCAGGCACCCACAATGGTACCGGCCCCTCCGTTCATAGAGACGCCTCCGATGACCGTGGCCGACACGGCGATCAGTTCCCAGCCATCGCCTCGCGCTGGGTCGACGCTGGTGCGATGGGCAAACTGCATCACACTGGCCAAGCCCACCAGGAGCCCAACCAACATGAAACTGATCAGTTTGACGCGCTTGACCGGTACGCCCTGTTCGAGTGCAGCTGCCGGACTGCCACCCGTGGCCAACACCCAGTTGCCAAACCTCGTTCGTGCTAAAACCCACGATACGATCAGGGCAATGATGACAAACCAGACGATGGACAAGCGAAAACTGGTGCCTTGTTCGAACAAGTTGTTAAGGAAAGTCATGGGGCCGTTCAGAAAATCGAACAGGAACGGCCTGCTTTCGGTGTACTTGGCAAAGTCGCTGCCACCGATGCCGCGAGCAATGCCTCGATAGGCCAGCATGGTACCCAGTGTGACAATGAACGATGGCAGCCCCGACCAGATGACCACCAGGCCGTTCACGGCACCGAGAAGAACCGAGCTTCCCACAGCGATGAGCATGGCCCAAAGTGGAGGCACGCCGGCGTTCAAAAGGATGGCCCAGACATAGCTGGCCACCGCAAAATTCGATCCCACCGAGAGATCAAACTCCCCCGCGATCATGAGCAACGCCACGCCCACAACTACGATACCCATGATGCTGCCAAAGGTCACAATGTCGGCCAAAGCCATTGCCGTAAGGAAATTCGGTGCGCTCAGAGTAAAGAAGGAAAACACAGCCAAGAAGCTAATCAGGGCTACAGCTTCTGGAACCCTGGCCAGCTTGACTCGAAATCCCATCCACGTCTCGGCGAGTGCTTGCATCTACGATTCTCCTCCATCCGTCCACAAGTCTGCCCTGGATCTCGCTCCCAGCAGTACTTGCGCCGAACCTTGCTTTCCGGCGCACACAACCGGATGCCGATGCGGAACATCAGTCCAGATCTTGTTTCGGGTTTTTGACTGAGCAGAGAAAAAGCGGGAAAATGGGCATGGATCGTAGGGGAGACAAGAAAACGGGGACAGCCTAAGGAATGTCCCATGGGCGTCACAACCTGGGCCCGTACTTTTGGCCGTGCACAACAACGCACCGGACCTCAGTGACAGTGGAACAGTGACCGGCAGTGGGTGACCTACTGTGGCACGGCCTTCATTGGATGCCTGCAGCATGATTGGACCTCAATCGATCTGCGCGGGCCCGGCGCCGACCCATTGGGGTGCCGCTTGCCCGCACTGAGGCAAGTATATCACGGGTGCACACGTTTGTCAAGCTATGCACC
>CAZNQW010000070.1:0-16307 GCA_964575225.1 uncultured Anaerolineaceae bacterium
CAGTACTTGCTCCGCGTCCTCGCCGGGCTCTTCCATTAAGATGCGATTGCCCTAGAGAAGAAGTGCGCCCCACTTGACAAAGATGGTCGGATGTGTTATAGTGTTACACGTTCTCGGGTCGCTACCCAACCCGAGCTCTGGAGCACCGTTCACGCCTGCCACACGGCGGAACCGGTGAAGGATGCTCACGCGCACGCCGTTTCTGGCAAGCAGTCCGTCGGAGGAGACGGCTATCGTTTTATGAACTGTGCATAGCTCCCGGCCCGGCATCATGCGGGCAGGTACTGGCATGTACGGCGCCACCAGACGTTGCACGGTGCACCGTTATGGAAAATACGTGTAATCCAATGGAGGAGAGGCGTTATCATGACAACAATTCTGCGTGGCGCTACAGTGATCGATGGTACAGGTGCTCGACCGCTGCCGAACAGTGTCATCGTCATTGAGGGGGATCGGATCCGCAGGGTCGGTACCGTCGCGGACTGGGATGGCCGGCTGCCTGAGGGTGACGTCGTTGATCTGACAGACAAGTTCATCGTTCCCGGGTTAATCCAGTGCCACGAGCACCTCGATGTGCATCGCGGTCTGGGAGGGTTTGCCGAGCGCATGAGCAAGGATGCCCGCTACCTGGCCATGCGAGCCGTGCGGAACCTTCTGCTGAACCTGTCGGAAGGGATCACTACGGTACGCGATTTGCACTGCAAGGACAGCACGAACCTGATTTTGCGCCAGGCTGTCCAAGAGGGCCTGGTTGTGGGGCCTCGCATCTACACCTGCGGTTTGCCCATTGCCATGACCGGCGGCCACGGAGCTGAGGAAGTGTGCTGGGTGGCGGATGGTGTGGAAGAGGTGCGCAAGGTGGCGCGCACACAGCTCGCCATGGGCGTTGACATTGTCAAGGTCATGGCCAGCGGCGGTTTCCTGAATCAGAATCGTGACCTGCCGACGGCTACCCAGTTGTCGGTTGAAGAGATGCGCGCCGCGATCGAAGAATCGCACCACCAGGATCGCCCGACCACCGCACACGCGCACGGTCCGCAGCCCATCCGCAATGCCATCGACGCCGGAGTTGATTGTATTGAACACGGCGCACTGCTGGACGACTCGACCGCCGAACTGATGGCGGCCAAGGGTACCTGGTTGATCCCGACCCTCAGTGAAGTTGTGCTCACCGCCGATCTGGGCCCGTCGTGGGATCGCCCCCCGGCGCTGGTCGAAACGTGCAAGCAGGTGCTACCCAAGCTCAAGGCGAACCTGGCCCGCAACGTCAAGGCCGGCATCAAGATCGCCTGCGGTACGGACGGTGGCTTTCTGCTTACCGAAATGCTTCTCCTTAACGAGGCCGGCTACAGCACCATGCAGGTCATCGAAGCCGCCACGCGCTGCGGCGCGGAGGTGCTCTGGAAGCAGGACGTGCTCGGCACCATCGAGCCGGGCAAGTACGCCGACATGGTGGTTACGGCCAAGAACCCCCTGGATGATCTGAACAACCTGCGCCAGATCGACACCGTGTACAAGGGAGGCAAGGCCTACGATCCCCTGGCTCTCAACGCCGCGATAGGCCGTTGGCCGTTCTGATGCATCGATCACGTGTTGCCGCATACGCCGGCGCACTGTTCAGCCTGCGTTAGGCGCACTGCGGCCCATGCACGGCCCGGGCGGTGACCATGCTGTCGATCGCCGCCCGGCCGCAGGGCCAGCACGCAAGGGCACTCGGAGCAAAGGAGGCTTCAAGGGGCATGCTCGCCAAAGACATTGCCAGACAAGGTCCCAAGCCGGTCGTACGTCACAAGAAGGTGGTTTGCAGCAGTTCACATCCCCTTGTAACACAGACGATGCTGCAGGTGATGAGATACGGCGGAACCGCCGTGGACGCCGGGATCGCCGGCTCGCTCTTGCAGGCCGTGGTCGAACCGCACATGACCCACCACGCCGGCACAGTATCATTCCTTTACTGGGAGGCTGCCACCGGCAGAACCTACCATTTGAACAGCGCCGGCACTCTCGTCTCGGGGCTGGAGCCCTTTCGGCCTGTGCCCGCCGTCGGTGGCATGTTTTCGCTGCCCGGCCAGGAGCCCTGCGCCTGCATTCCCGGCTTCATGCCCGGCCTGCAGGCCATCCACGAGCGCTTTGGCACCAGGCCGTGGCGATCCCTTTGCGAGCCTGCCATCGAGGCCGCGGCAGAAGGACACGTCGTCACGTCTTTCGAGTTTGCCGTGCTCTACGAGGAGTTGCCCTTCTTTACCTACTTTCCCTCGGGGCGTGCGCTGTTCACGCGCGAGGGTTTTTTGCCGCAAGTAGGGGAGCGGTTCAAGAACCCGGAACTGGCCCAAACGCTGCGACGGCTGGCCGATGAAGGCCCGGAGTACTTTACCACCGGGGCATGGGCGAGGCATTTCGTCGCGGAAGGAAATCACCTGGGTTGGCCGGTCAAGCTCGAACACATGACGGCCGTTCCGCCACGGTGGCAGGAGCCGTTGTGCTGGAATCACAACGGGCACGAGATCGTCCAGCTTGGTCCGCCCGAGCGCACGGGTGTGTTCACAGCGTTCGTCATGGGCGTGTTGGACCGGCTGGGTGTCACCAGTCTGGGCCGCTACTCGCAGAGTGAAGAGACCCTTTACTACCTGGCGCACGTCATGCGGCGCGCCGATTTCGAGCTGGGCCTGCTCAACGACCCTTACCTGTTCGACGTGCCGGTCGAGCGCTGGTTGTCCGGGGATTTCCACGCGGCGTGCGCCGAGATCATTGGCGGCAGCAAACCCAAAATCGATCTGACGGAGCACGTCCGCCTCACGTCCGGTCACCCGGCACTGGTTGCCGCGGGGATGCCCACGGCCGGCCCGGGCAAGCCGCAGCCTCCGCTGGGGAGCTGCGAGTTGAGCATCGTCGACGAGCAGGGCAACTGGGTGCAGATGATGAACACCCTGCAATCGGGGGGCATCCCGGGCATCGTCGTTGACGGCGTGCACATGACCGGCAGTCACGCGCTGTGCACCATGGCTTCGAACATAGCCGGGTGGTTCACGGGGGGCGGCCGCATCCGATCCATCATCGGCCATACCTTTGTCATGAAGGATGGGCAGCCATGGCTTGCCCTTGGCACACCGGGCAACGTGAGCCGCACCATTCCACAGGTGCTGATGAACATCCTCGACTTTGATATGGATCCGTACGCGGCATCCATCGAGCCCCGCATGTTGTCGCTGCGGGATGACCTTGTCCTCGAGATTGAAAGCCGTCTGCCCGAGTCCGTGGTTGCTGGGCTCACCAAGCTCGGCGTCCGCATCATGCCCCAGGCTCCCTACGACTGGCACATGGGCTCGTTCCAGATTTGCTGGCGCGATCAGGAAAGCGGATTGCTTAACACTTGTTGCGATCCACGCCGGGTGGGCCAGGCGGGTGGCATCTGATTGAAAGCACTATTGCAACCAAACTCAGGAGGCGCAACTCATGTCTGGTAACATCATGGATCCCATGCCTGTCCACAGGCAGATCGAAAAGGACTGGGCGCAACACCTGGAGCGCACCCAGCGGTTCGTCCGCCAGCCGAGCATCAGCGCGGATGGCACCGGCATAGACGAGATGGCAGCGATGCTCGTCAGCGAACTCAAGGGGCTCGGTGCGCAGGCGCGCCTGATCCCCACAGATGGCCACCCGGTGGTGTACGGCGCGCTCGACTGCGGCGCTCCGAAAACGCTGGTGTTGTACGGCATGTACGACGTCCAGCCCGTGGCCGGCGAAACGTGGATCGTCCCGCCCTTTGGCGGCCAGGTCGTCGACCTGGCCGATTTTGGCCCCAGCCTGGTGAGCCGGGGCATCGGCAACTCGAAGGGACCTCTTGCCGGGTTCTTTAACGTGGTGGACAGTTTTCAGAAGGTGTACGGGCGGTTGCCGGTGAATCTCCGTTTTGTCATCGAGGGCGAGGAAGAACAGGCGAGCGCGCATCTTCCGCAAGCCATCGCCGTGCTGCGCGATGAGCTGAGCCGCTGTGACGGCGTCTTTTTTCCGATCTATTCACAGAATACGCGCGGCCAGGTGCTCGTGCGGCTTGGCGCAAAGGGGACGATGAGCATAGAGCTCGTGTGCCACGGAGAGGGCCGCAACGGTCCGCGCCAGCGGGATATCCACGGCTCGGAAGGGCTGCTGGTCACGAACCCCGCCTGGCGGCTGGTACACGCCCTCGCCTGCCTGAAGTCCGTCGACGAGGAGATGCTGATCGAGGGTTACTACGACGACGTGTTGTCACCGGACGAGGACGACGAAGCGCTCCTGCGAGACGATGCGGCGAGGGAGGATGCGCGCCTCATCCTGGAGGAGAACGACGTCAAGGAGTTCAAGCCCAGGCTGGCCGGGCTGGGCAACATCGACATTCTCCGGTCCTACATGTTTGACTCGACGATGAACATCAATGGGCTGGTCTCGGGCCACACAGACGCGGGTTCGAAAACGCTGGTGCCCATGCGCGCCGTGGCCAAAGTCGACGTGCGCCTGGTGGCGAACATGGAATTTGCTCCTACGCTGCAGCGCATCCGCGCGCACCTGGACCGCCACGGCTTTCACGACGTCAAGATCGAAAATGTCGCCGGATATCCCTGGTCCAAAACCTCCATTCACTCTGACATCATCAAGTCCTTGATCTGGACGTACCGCTACCACGGTCAAGAACCTATCATCCGGCCGACACTCACCGGCTCGGCGCCGTTTTCGATTTTCAACCGTGAATGTGGGCTGCCGTTTGCCTTTGGCGGGATGGGACACAGTGAACGCCATCACAGCCCCAACGAATACGCGCCCGTCGAGGGCATGAAAGAGTGCGAGAAGTCGGAGGCGACGTTTGTCAGCCTGTTTGCCGGCTGGCGGCCCGACGATGAAACGCGAATCAAGGGCAACAGGTTCTTTGATTGACTCGCTGTCCACAGGACACGTCGGACCGAGGGGCTCGTCTCACGAGGGCGGCACGACGAAGCATTTGAGAAGGATGGATAAAGCGGCGGCATGACAAAGTATATCATCAGACGGACTCTTGTTGCCATACCGGTGCTCCTGGGCGTGACAATGCTCGCCTTTCTCCTGATGCATTTCGCACCAGGAGACCCGGTGCTGGCGATGATGACCACTGAATTCGACGAGGCGACCTACAACCAACTGCGGCACGATCTGGGGCTCGACAAGCCGCTTCCGGTGCAGTACGTGTACTGGCTGGGGCGCGTGCTCCAGGGTGACCTGGGGCGCGATCTGATCACCAAGCGTCCCGTGACCGACTGGCTGGCCAACACGATGCCCACCACGCTCACACTCGCCCTCAGCAGCACGCTGATCGCGATCCTGGTCGGCGTCCCGTTGGGGATCGTGGCCGCCGTCCGGCGCGATGGCATCTTTGATAGTGCCAGCCGGGTGGTGGCCGTCTTTGGCGTCTCGATGCCCGTGTTCTGGCTCGGCATGCTCATGATCATGTTTTTCGCCGTCAAGCTGCGCTTGTTGCCAGCAGGGGGAACAGTCGCCGAGTATGGTTTCAAGGCGATGGTGATGCCGGCGACCGCTCTGGGCCTTTCGATGGCGGCGCTCATCATGCGCATGACGCGCTCCAGCATGCTGGAGGTGCTCGGCGAGGACTATATGCGGACTGCGCGGGCAAAGGGGCTTCGCGAGTTTGCTGTCGTGTACCGGCATGCGCTAAAGAATGCACTCATCCCGGTCACTACAGTCGTTGGCTTCCAGTTGGGCAACGTGCTGAGTGGAGCTGTGCTCACCGAGATCGTGTTCAGTTTGCCAGGCCTGGGGCGGATGATGGTGGATGCCATCGGCCGGCGTGACTATCCCCTCGTCCAGGGCGGAGTTCTGGCTGTCGCCGTGCTCTTTGTGTTTCTGAACCTCCTGGTAGACGTGATCTATGGCCTTGTCGATCCGAGGATTCGCTATGAGTGAACAGGCAGCCCTGCCCGGTACGCCGGCAACTTTTGCTGAGGAGGCTACCCGCCTGACCAGGCCCCGCCGCAGGCTGCGACGCCTGTTCCACAATCGAGTGAGTTTCATCGGTCTCGTGGTCGTGGTCCTGGTCACCTTCCTCGCCCTCGCTGCGTCGCAGTTGGCGCCGTATCCGTACGATGCAGTGAATATCCCGGACAAGTTGGTGGGACCGTCGCCGGAGCACTGGCTTGGCACCGACCAATTCGGCCGCGATATCTTGAGCCGCATGTTGTATGGTGCGCAGATCTCGCTGGTGGTGGGTGCCGGAGGCATGGTGGTCTCGCTGGCCATAGGCGCCCTTATCGGCGCGGTTTCCGCTTACTATGGCGGCTGGCTGGGTGAGGTTCTGATGCGGAGCATGGACGTGCTCATGGCGTTTCCCTTCATGGTGCTGGGTATCGCCATGGTGGCTGTGCTGGGCCCCAGTTTTCAGAACCTGATCTTTGTGATCGGCATCATGCGTATTCCGCAGTTTGCGCGCGTCGCGCACTCGTCGGTCCTGCGGCTATCGGCATTCGAGTTCGTCGAGGCGGCACGCTCCATTGGACAACGGCCCTTTGCGATCCTGCTGCGGCATATCTTGCCCAACTGCATCTCGCCACTCCTTGTGCTGGGCTCGCTGTCAGTGGCCACAGCCATCAGTGCCGAGGCGTCGTTGAGCTTTTTGGGTCTGGGGATCCAACCGCCGATGGCCAGTTGGGGCTCGATGCTGTCCGATGGAAAGCTCTACATGCATAATGCGCCATGGGTTGCCACCTTCCCGGGAATTGCCATCAGCATCACGATCCTGGGCTTTAACTTGCTGGGGGATGGCTTGCAAGACATCCTTGACCCGCGTCTCCAGTGAGTGGGATGTTGGCAGTGGATCGTTGAGATCTGGCTGCGCGGCGCGGCCCATGCCAGGGTGGCGCGAGTTGCTCTGGCTTTGTATATTAACATAACGAGAGGAGACTATGTATGTCTATAGACAGCGTCAAGATCATCAGCACGTACGGCGGTGCGCTCAACATTGACGTCGGCTTCAAGCGCACCTGGCTGGGACGCACGGGCATTGTGGCGAACGATCATCTGCCCAATTTTCGCCTAGGGGGGCTGGCCGCGATGGTGGTGCCGGTCGACACCCTGGACGACATCCGCGCGATCCTGAGCGAAGTGTCCGAGTCCCAGGGCCAGCTCTCGATGGTCGACAAGGCCGAGCAGCTTCCCCAGGTCTGGGCGATGGGCCAGGTCCCGCTGCTTTTTTGCGCCTGCTACAAGACGGTTGAAGAAGACCTGAGCCGCGTCGCTTTTCTGCGCAGGTTGGGCGTGCGGATGTTCACGTTGAGCTCCAACCGGCGCAACGTGCTATGTGACGGCTGCGGCGAGCGCAATCCCAGTGGCCTGAGCCACCTGGGTGTAGCCGTGGCCAAAGAACTGGAGCGGAACGGCATCCTCCCGGACGTTTCGCACCTGTCGGACGAGTCGTTCTGGGATCTTTTACAGAACACAACCGGCCCCATTGTGGCGTCACACTCGAACACACGGGCCCTCTGCCCGAGCGTGCGGAACCTGAGCGACGAGCAGATCAAAGCCATCGCGGAACGCGGCGGATTCGTTGCCACGAGCACCTACCCGACCCTGGTCGCCGCCCAGAACCCTTCGGTCGAGATCGTGGCCGACCACCTGATGCATGTTGGCAAGCTGGTGGGCTACGAGTACGCGGCTATTGGAACCGACTTGACGGGGTTTCTCGGCAATCTCTTTGATGCTACGATCCATCGCATCGATCCCTCCGGTGCGTTGTACTCCCAGGACGCCGGCAGTATGCCGACCGCCGGGATCAGCGCGTACGAGGATGTGAACAATCTCCTGTCCGTGCTTTCGCGGCGCGGCCTAACCGATGCTCAGTTGGAGCTGGTGGCGTACAAGAACTTTTTGCGGGTCCTGGGTTCGGTAGAATAGAAACACACGATGTCGCGAAGCGAAACTTGGGGCCAGATTCTGGCCGTCAAGACCACTGCGCGGCTGCCGCGCAGCAACTCGCCAGGATTGCCGGTATGGAAACCTATGGTATACTATGATGTGCATGTTTCGAGCCGGAATCATCCTGTTTGTCTTCACGAGCGTATACACGGAAGGCGGTGAACCATGACGCAGTATAGCTGCAAGATCATCGGGGGGCGCATGCGCGCTCAACGCCAAAAGCGGAACATGAGCCTCGAGCAGCTCGCCCAGGAGACCAACCTGACAAAAAGCTTCCTGAGTCAGGTGGAGCGGGGCAAAGCGAACCTCAGCATCCGGTCGCTCGCCGCGATCTCTGACGCTCTCAAGGTACCCATGCTCTTTTTCTTTATGGAGAGCGACGAGGATCAAACGGTCAGGCGCAGCAGTGAGCTAAGAAGATTGGCCGTCCCTGACTCGCGATTTGAAATGGATGTCATCTGGTTCGGGACCAATCGCAAGCTGGAAGTCATGGTGGGCCGGTTGGCGGCGGGAGAGTGGAGCGGTGATGTACCCAACTCCCATCACGCCAACGAGTTCACCGTCATCGAAGAGTGCATCTATGTGCTCCAAGGCCAGGCGGAGCTTGAACTGGGCGACGAGCACCACATCCTGGATGCCGGCGACAGCGCCTACTTTAACGGCAGCGTGCCCCACCGGTTCAAAGCCCTGGGCTCTCAGGAACTTTTGCTGCTGTTCGCCATCACGCCATCTGTGCTGGCCCGCTGAGGCGAACCGGCACAGGCCCACCGGAGCCGGCCCGGCCACCTATCACCTTTCGGCGCAGAAAACGCCATGTGACGCAAGGTGATAGGTGGCTAACCAGGCAATACCAAACGCAAAGCCGGTCTCCTAGAGCAACTGCAGGTCCTTCAAGACCCGCCGCATTTTCTCCAATTCCACATCGTCATAGTCTGTCAGGGGAAAGCGGACGTACCCGCCTGGCAGGCCAAGCAGATTGAGGGCCGCTTTGATGCCGGCGGGAAAGCTGCGGGCAATCAGCGCCCAGATCAGCGGCGCGAGTTGGAACTGCAGCTCGAGGCCGCGCTTGTAGTCGCCGGCACTCAACCGTTCATACAACTCCAAGGCAAACGCGGGTGCCGCGTTGGCGCTGAAAAAAATGCCGCCGGCGCCGCCCATGGCCATCGTCTCGCACAGGTACACGTCACGCGCCGTGAAAACTGAGAGCTTGCCGCCCGTGCGCCGAATTACCTCGGCCGTCTGGAGAGGATTGCCCTCCTTCAAGCCCGTGACGTTTGGGAGCTCGGCCAGCTCAGCGACGAGTTCAGGGTCGAGGGGCGTGTCGGCATACGTCGAGTTGTACATCAGGATCTGGGTTTTGCAGCGCCGCGATATCTCCTGGTAATATGCGCGATACTGGTCGCGCGTGAACCTGTAAAAATAAGGTGTGATGACGAACAGCCCATCGGCCCCCACCGCCTCGCTGTACTCGATGAGGGCGAACGTCTCGCGCGCGTTCGTCCCGCCCACTCCCACGACCAGGGGGAGCCGCCCGGCATTGGTTTCGGCCGCCACTTCGATGATGCGCTTGCGTTCCTCAAAGCTCAGGCTCTGTGCCTCACCCGTTGTGGCCAGGATCACGAGGCCGTGGACACCGCACTTGACCTGGTGCTCGATCTGCTGCTGCACGCCCTGCCACATGATCTCGCCGTTGCGCTCAAACGGCGTCACGAGCGGTGTGATAATGCCTTTCAGTTGCTTTACCATCGTCTCTTGCCTTTCCTTTTGTTTATTTGCGTTGGCAAGGCCAGGCCGTACGCCTGGGAAACCGTGGGGCTCTCGCCGGCTGCAGCACGTGGCGGCGCGGCCGGGTGCGAAACCAGGGCAATGGCCCGGCAAACGTGGAGAAGGCGGACCACACACAGGGTCCGCCTTCTCGCTACCAGTTGCCACCAAAATCGGCTACTTGTCGAGCCACACGTTGTAGAGCAGGTTGATGTCGGCCTCGGCCATGGTATAGTCCATGACCCACTTCTGTGTGACGTTGGCCCGCTTCCACCAGTTCAGGCGGATCATTGGCGCATCGTCGACCACGGCCTTGCTGATCTTGCTGTAGAGGACCCTGCCCTGCTCGCGATCGGCTTCCACGTAATCGGAGAGCTGGATCGCTTCCAGCAGCCAGGTCTCGACGTCCGGATTGGCATATCCATCGTCGGCATTATAGCCGGTAAAGTTGATGCTGCCGTTCTTGCCGTGGAGGTAGTAGGCAAATTCGTAGGCAGTGCCACGCAGCGGGGTCAGGCCCATCAACGCGGCATCGACGTTCCACTCGGTGCGCGGGCTGCGAACCTCGCCAAGCAGCGCGACGTTCTCCATGGGCTGGACGTTGACCTTGATACCGATCCTTGATAGCTGGCTCTGAATGAGCACGGCCTGGTCCTGGTACTGGCTGATGGCGTAGGTGCCCAACGTGAACTCGAGGGGGTTGTCGGCTCCGTAGCCGGCTTCCTCTAGCAGCGCCCTGGCCTGCTCCGCATCGTACGGCACCTGGATCGATGCATCGTGGGCCCAGTGGTTGGGCGGGAAGGGATCTCCGGCCACATCCGCATAGCCGTAAAAGACCGAATCGATAATCTCCTGGCGGTCGATGGCCATGGAAAAGGCCTGGCGTACCCTCTGGTCGTCAAAGGGCGGCCGGGACGTGTTCAACTGAATGATCGTCTCAGAGTTGCTGTCGCGAGTGATGACCTTGAAGCGCGGATCCTGCGAGAGGCGCTCCAGGTCGGAATAGAGCGGCTCCTGGATGACGTCGATCTGGCCCGTTTCCAGGTTGGCGAGCTGGGTCGACTCGTCGGGGATTACCTTATAGATAATCTTGTCCAGGTAGGGCATGCCCTCCTCGCGGAAGGTGTCCACCCTTTCCAGGGTGACGTGATCACCCTGCACCCACTCGGTGACGCGGAAAGCGCCGGTGCCGTTCCACCATTCGGTGCCCCAGCCTTCGTGCTCCACACTCTTCTGGCTGATCACCCACGTGTCGGTGCTGGCCGTCATGGATACAAAGACCGGCCACGGCTGCTTGAGGACGAACTGGACGGTGTAGGGGTCAAGCGCTTCGACGCTGGCAATGTTGTCGCGATAGGCACCGCCATAGCTCGCCTGGCTGGCGGGATCCATGAGCCGATTGAAGGAATAGACGACGTCGTCGGCCGTCAACTCACTGCCGTCATCCTGCCACTTGATACCCTGCTTGAGGGTAAAGACGTAGGTGAGCGGAGCCGGCGTCTCGGGAAAGTCCGCGGCCAGGCGCGGCGCGATGTTGCCGCTGAGGTCAAACCCCAACAAACCCTCGTGCATCTGGTTCAACGCACCAAGGCCGTTCGAGCCGGGGTCGATGATCGAGTCCATGCTCATGGGCGAAGCACGGCGGGCAATGACGAGCGTCCCGCCTCTTTTGGGCTCCCCTGGGGCAGGCTCCTCGGATTCGGTCGTGGGGGCCGCAGCCGCCTCGGTGGGCGCGGCGGTCGCCGCGGGAGCAGGCGGTTCATCCACGGGCTGTGGCGTGCCACCGCAAGCGGCAAGCAGGCCACCGACGAGCAACATGGCGAACAGCAAACGTACGATTTTCATCTCCTCATTCCTTTCTGTCTGTAGTCTGCGACTGACTTGGCCAGTGGCCAGCAAAGACTTCCGGCATCCTCCGTAAAATGCGCACCAATGTCTTCTCCTCCTTCTGCGTTCGTATATAACAAGCCTCCTGCTCCAGGTATCTTGCCGCGGATACCTTTCTTTCGCACTTCGGGTGCGGGCTCGTCACTCTATCCACCTGGCCTGCGCGGTGTCCACGATGGAAAAGCCGTGGGCACCAGCCTCGACCGGCCCTGAACCGCGGGTCATGTACACGATCCCGTCGACGGGCGACACAATTCGCTCCACAGTTTCGAGAGAATAGGGGTCAAAGACCTCCGCCAGGATATCCCCCTTCTTGACCGGAATTCCCAACTGTCCCTCGCGAAACAAATCCTCCGGCTCGCAGTTGCTGATCAGGTAGCCGGCTTTGGTGGGGCGGATGTGGGGCCGAACGTGACCCGATACCTGGCGACGGGGCGCAGACGGCGCGCCCGGGATCATTTCGAGGCGACGCAAGACGTTCAGCGCACCGTTGACGCAGATGTCCAGCGACTTGAGCTGTACCGCCTCCGGCAGGGCGCCGGCACCCACTTCGACAGGCACGCAGGCCACGCCCAGCGATGTGGCATAGCCCGTGGCCGTGTTCACGCCCATGGTCGCGTTCTCGTTGATCATGCCCACGTCATAGTAAAGTGCCATGTCGTGGGCGCGCCTGTTCGTCTCGGTGCCATCCTCCAGCTCTTGCAGCAACATCAACAGGCCACCCACGTCCCAGTGGCAGTGAAAGTCGAGCAGAAAGTTCATGCGCGGGAAAAAATGCTCGACCAGGGTAGCCGCGATCCACTCGGTCAGAGAACGACCTGGGAGGGGCTGGGCAGCCCCACCCGGGCCTGGCTTGCCGCGGAGGCCCGGGAAGACGCGGTTGAGGTTGGCGAAGGAGATGTCTTCCTCCGGCGTGTTACGCTTGCCGCGGGCAAACGCAACGGGGTTGGCAACCGGAATGCAGAGAATGGTTCCTGCCAACTGCCGCGGGTCAATATCCATGATGATGTCGCGCACGATGCGCACACCAAAATGCTCCATGCCATGGATCGTGCTGATCAGGCCGAACACGGGTCCAGGCTTGGCGCCGTGCAGGATGTGCAAGGGGATGCCAAGATCGCTGCCAACGAGAAGTGACGTGACCGACAGCCGGGTGAACCCGCGTTCTCCCGGCGCCACCGCCACGCCGCCGATTTCGAAAGTGTCTGGCATGTCTACCCCCAGGAAGTTTGGTTGGTCTTGGTCCATGCTACTGGGATCCCCCGTCGATCCAGCGGGCTCCCTCATAAGCGGTGACCGCATAGGCATACGCACCTGCCTCGACAGGCCCCGAGACCCGGCAAAAGTTGAGGATGCCGTTTACGGGAGCGACCAAGTGCTCTACTTCCTCCAGCGTATGAGCATCAAACACCGTGCCCAACAGCTCTCCCTCCCTCACGGGAATCCCCAGGGGTGAACGTGCAAAGAGGCCATCCGGGTCGTACCTGGTAAGCAGATACCCCGCCTTTGTGGGGCGGATATAAGGCTGGACGTTGCCCACCAGTTGCCTGCCGGGCGTTTTAGGTGTGCCTGGTAGCATGCCCAGGAAGCGCATGGTGTTGCGGGTCGCTGCAACGCCGATCTCGAGCGCCTTGCGCTGCGCCGCACCCGAGAGGCCACTGCCGCCGAGCTCAAAGCCGGCCGCTACCGCGCCTAACGAGGCTGCGTAGCCTGTCGCCGAGGTAGGGCTCTGCGGGCCGGATTGGATGATCACACCCAGGTTCGCGTGGCGGCACATATCGAAAGACGTCTGGGTCGATTTCTCGCTGCCGCCTGGCCTGGCGATGGATTCGACGATGGAGAATCCGGAGAATCCACAGTGATAGTCAATCAGGATCTCGACGCGGGACAGGAAGCATTCTGCAATCGTGGCCGCCATCCATTCGGTCAAACTGCGGTCGGATGGCTGGGATGCGCCGCCGCCAAAGCACGCCGTGGCGCGGCTTCCGGGAAAGATGCGATTCATGTCTCCGAAGTCGATGTCCTCTTCGGGCGTGCTATACTTGGAGCGCGCGAAGGCGACAGGGTTGGCAACGGGGATGGCCACAACCGTCCCCGCCAACTGCTGGCAGTCAATTTCCAGCAGGATTTGGCGCAAGATCCGGATAGCGAAATGCTCGGCGCCATGTATGCCACTGATGAGGCCCAGGACGGGGCCATCCTTGGTGCCGTGCACAACGTGAAGAGGAATGCCCAGCTCGGCCCCAACGAGGAGTGTGGTGACGGGCAAACGTGTCTGCCCGCGCTCTCCTCGCCTGACCTCGAGGTTCCCGATGTGAAAGGTGTCTGCACTCATAAGAGCCCCCCAGCCCTTCTGCCGCTCCCTTGCGAAAGTATCCGCATCCGGTGCGCCCAGCACGGGTGCACCGGATGCGGAGCCATTATTCTACCCCGAACGCAGGACCTTGGCCTTGACTACGGCCGCAATCCAATTGACAATGACGTCGTAGGACTTTTGCCCGGTTTCGGCCGTCGCCAGGGTGGGATTGCCGGTAGAGCCAAAAGCCGTCACTTCTTGCCAGTTGCGAATGGCCTCCATGACCCCGCCACCCATGAGGGGATGATCTTCCGACTCCAGGTCCTCCGCTTCCTCCGAGTAGTAAACCCGGGCGCGCTCCATCTGCACCAGGTTGGGATGGGTGACCATGACGCGCGCAGTTTCCCCTTCGCCGGAATGCCCTTCGGACTTCTTGGAGACAAGGATTTCGGAATACGCGGCTTCGCTGGCCGGTAGCCAGTTAAGGAAAAAGACGCTGCTTTCCGGCAGCTCGGTAACCAGGTCCTGGGTCACAACTTGCATCACAGGAAGGTTGCCGCCGTGCCCCAGCAAGAGGAAAAACTTGCGGAACCCGTGATGATAAAGGCTGTGGCATACGTCCTTGATGAGGGCATCGAGCGTGCTCGAACGCAGGCTGATGGTCCCGGCGAAAGGCATGTGGTAGGGAGCCACGCCAAACGGGATGGTGGGGCCTGCCACCACATTGATCCCCTCCTTGGCGAGCTTGGCCACGGTCTGCCGGGCGATCTCCACGATCTGGATCGTATCGGCGGCCAGGGGCAGGTGCGGCCCATGCTGCTCAGTAGAGCCGACCGGGAGGAGTACGGTGTCGGTTTCTTTCAGAACCTCGGAAAGCTCCTCCCAAGTCATGTCCTCGAGCATCTTGGGACCCTTCACCGTGTACAAAACTTCTTGAGACATCTGAACCTCCTTGCAAGATAGAGTATTGTCACAGGTAGCCTGCGCGACCTCCGTGTACGCTCAGATGTCTGTATGCCGGGGGCCTATCTCCTCCATGTGAAACCGATAGAATAGGCTTGGCCCGCACACGCGGCAGCGCCGGAGCTGGTCCGCAGAGCTGATGGTTATCGTAATCTTTGGCTGCCAGGGCATGCCGCAACTTGATCAGCATGCACACAGCTGTGCAAACGCCTGGCTGGCACGCCATCGCATATGCTCCTGGGTCGACCTGTTCGGTCAAGCCCAGAGCTACCACTGATCCGAGATATTACCCGTCTCCTCCGACGGCCTACCTGGTAGGAGAGTTTCACCGATGCTCAAGAGCTCGGGTTGGGTTGCAATCTGAACCGTGTAGCACTATAACACATCTAGCCGTATTTGTCAAGTGGGTGATCTTCCGAACAAGGGCAATTCAGCCAGAAACACCCGGCCCATCCGGGGCCGGGCCGCGGCAGGTACGGCCGATTTGGGGGCCTGGCGCCGGATGTGTTACAATGGAGCCGACTGCCTGGAGGGAAGCGATGAAGCTCGTTTTGTCTACCGGTTCACTGTTCACCTACGGCCTGGATCGCGTCTTTGCCCTCGCTGCCGAGGCGGGGTTCGACGGTGTGGAGCTCCTGATCGATACCCGGTGGGATGCGCGGCAACCCGCCTACCTCTCCCGGCTCATGCAGGACGCGGGCCTGCCCATCACCACGGTTCACACCCCCTTTGTCCCCTGGGTGCCGGGCTGGCCGCGCGACGAGCTGGAGCGCCTGGAGCGGTCGGCGGAGGTGGCGCGGGCCGTGGGGGCCGGGGTCGTCGTGGCGCATCTGCCGCCGCGTTTCTACGGCCTGCGCATCGAGCTGCTGGGCGCCAGCCTTCGCCCGAGGGCCCTGCCCATCCCCATTCCAAAGCGCAGCCCCTATGGCCGCTTCTTGCGAGAAGAGCTGTCGGCCTTTGAGGCGGCACACGGACTGCGCGTTGGCGTGGAAAACATGCCGGCCAGAAGGCTCCTCGGCCGGCGGCTGAACCTGTACAGCATGAACGATATGGGCGCGATGGGCGGTGTGCCCCACCTGACCCTGGACACGACCCACGTCGGCACCTGGGGCATGGACCTCCTGGCAGTGTACGAGCGGCTCAAGGAGCGCATCGTCCACGTGCACCTTTCCAACTTTGACGGTCGTGAGCACAGACGCCCGGAGCAGGGCCACCTGCCCCTGGCAGAGCTCTTGCAGCGCCTGGCGCGGGATCGCTATGCCGGCAGCGTGACGCTGGAGCTGGGCCCGGACGTGTTGGAGGCGGAGGAGGAGGGGAAGGTGCGGGCGCATTTGCGCCGCGCGGTGAATTTTTGTCGTGTGCAGGTCGCCACATAAAAGACCTGCAAGATGCGGCCTCTAGAAGTACCTGGACCGGCGCCGCGAGCGCAGATCCCAGACGAGCCCGGCGATGGCGGCTACCAGCC
>CAZNQW010000071.1:0-10659 GCA_964575225.1 uncultured Anaerolineaceae bacterium
AGCACTAGCCGATCGGTCAGCCAGCCCCATTCTCCCCATCGCGTCACCAGACCGTGCGCCAGTAGCGGCAGCACCACCACCAGCGCCCCATTGTACTTGGTGGCCCCGGCCAAACCTGCACACAAACCGGCCAAAAGATACCACTGGACCTCTCTGCGTTCGAGAATCAGGGTACTGAATAACAGTGTCAGCGCTACCAGAAAGGCCACCATGATGTCGAACGTCGCATAATGGGAGTGGACCACGTGCAAGTAACACCCGCCCAGAAGTGCTGCCGCGAGCAGGCCTGTCCTGCGCCCGCCCAGTTGACGGCCGATCAGATACACAACCAGCACGGTCAGTGTGCCGACCAAACCCGTCAGCTCGCGCCCGATGTGATAGTATTCAGTAAGAGGGAACGGCGGTACCTCACTCCAATCGCCCCGGGAAGCCCGGAGCAAAAAGAACGCCGCATAAGCTCCTGCCTGCAGATAGGCATAGAAAGGCGGGTAGTTGAACCTGCCGAGGTTCCACTCCCCTGTCCACAGAATCTGAGCCGCTCGATCTACCAGGGCGTGCTCGTCGGGATGATAGCGCGTGTAGGCGGGCAACCCGAAATCGTCACCCCACAACCGCAGCCCAAACGCGCCAAGCAACACACACCCCAGAAGCAGCCCTGGTGCGAACCCCAGAACCTTACTTCGCATAGCATATATTTCCCATTATCGAAAACATGGTGTTGCTCGGTTTTCCCTTTCTTAATGACTATGCGAAATCAAGCGCGAAGCATCGCTCTTAGAGCTCACTCGCTGTCACCCGCGTCATGGTATCGCCTTGGCGGATAGCATTCACCACATCCTGCCCTGCCACCACCTTGCCAAAGACGGTGTGGCGGCCATCTAGATGAGGCTGAGGCGAATGGGTAATAAAGAACTGACTGCCATTGGTGTTTGGGCCTGCATTCGCCATCGAGATCGCACCCGTCTCGTGTTTGAGCGGATTGCCCACCAACTCATCCCCAAACCGATAGCCAGGCCCCCCTCGCCCGGTGCCCGTTGGATCGCCGCCTTGGATGACAAAATCGGGTATCACACGGTGAAAACTTACACCGTCATAAAACCCCTCACCCACCAGGAACACAAAATTGTTCACGGTCTTGGGCGCGTGTTCGGGATACAGATCCAGCTCAATCACACCCCGCGTCGTTTCCATTTTGACCCGATAGATCTTGTCCGTCTCAATTTTCATCTCTGGGGCCTGAGCCCATTGCTTCTTGTCCATCTCATCTCCTCATGTATTGGATTTCTGATGACTATGCGAATTGTTCATACACCTGCAAAACCTGGCTGGCGGCCTTTTCCCACTGAAACCGCTTTGCCTGCTCTCGGCCCGCGTCGATCAACAGGCTGCGCAACTCCTCATCGGCGATCAGCCGCCACATGGCCTTGGCCCATCCGTCGATATCCCCTGCATCCACAAGCAGTCCGGCATCCCCTGCCGCCTCGGGCAATGAAGAATTGTCAGCCGATACCACGGGCGTACCGCATGCCATGGCCTCCACCACCGGAATTCCAAACCCTTCATACCAACTAGGGAAAGCAAACACAGAGGCCAAGGTGTAGAGAGCCGGCAGATCTTGATCCTGCACGTACCCGCAGAAATGCACCCGTTCGAGCAGGCCTGCGTCGGCAACCTGTTTCTGTAAGTCCTCGACCATCCAGCCCTCTCCACCGGCGATCACCAAATCGAGGTCGTCCAGCGCAGGTTCTCCCCTGTACCCTTGCAACATCTGACCAAACGCAGCCACCAGCCCATCGAAATTCTTGCGCGGCTGCAAGGTGCTCAACCCAAGCACAAATCGCTTGGGCAAGCGATAGCGCTGGCGCACCGAATCCAACATCGAATGATCGATCACGGGCCGAAACCGCTCTTCGACACCGGGATACACGACCTGAATCCTTTCCGGCGACACGGCCATCAATTCCACAAGATCGCGCTTGGTGCTTTCCGAGTCAGCAAGAATCTGATGTGCTCGCTCTACAGCCCTCGCCACAGCCTGCGACAGGTACTCACAGAATCCTGGAACAAAGAACTGGGGCACTCGCACAAATGACAGATCATGCACCGTCAAGATGGCTGGAGTGCGGCCCACGGGCGGCAGCACAAAATCCGGTGAATGGAACAGGTCCAAGTCCCCGGTGACCACCTGGATCGGAACGGGCAGCCGCAACCGCTGCCACAGGATGGATAACCACCGATCCGAAATCGGCACGGATCGGATTGACACATGGTTGGGCCAAGCCCCCTGTCCATCGCCCTGGCCCCAGCCGCCAGCCACAAACAGACGAAGGGAATGCTCACCCGTCACCGCCGATAGCGCCCGCACAAGATGTCGTGTATAACGCCCGATGCCGCCGCTTTGCTTCACTGCGGCTGTATAATCAATTCCGATTCGCATAAAAAGAAACGCCTACTCGATATCCCGATACGTCCAAATGCGATTGATGCCAAAATTCCAGAAAAGCACGACGCCAATGGCAATCGCCTTGGCGAGATTGTAGCTGAGTCGCTCGCTGACCAAATGTTGAAATACTTGTTGATCCAAAATCACCAGGAGGCCCGTATTGATCGCCAATCCCACCACATTGACAAGTGCATACTGAGCGAGTTGTCGTCCCAAAGGCTGCTGGCGCGACTCGGGAAAAGTCCACAACCGGTTCCAGGTAAAATTACTCAGCACCGCCACGCTGAATGAAATGGTATTGGCGGCAATGAGCTGAATCTCGTGGGCCTGCAAATCGACCTTCATGCCTTCGCCCAAGCCCATCCCCTCAAAGACGAGCTTCATGATATTCAAAACGGCAAAATCGACGACCATGCCCACAACGCCCACCAGGGCAAACTTGACAAAGCGCTCCAGTTCCTTCGGCCTTTTCAGCAACTTGGACCAAACCGGCCCGATCAGCGGCAAGTGCGCGGCCCAGGTCGATAGTCCTCTCAGCAGGCGATGATTTTCAATCACGGTTCCAATTCGACTCAATGTCCCCGGTCCCCTTGCGCAACGAGGATAGAATTCCCAGCAAAATGGCGATGTGCAGGTACATCCCGTGCACAAACAGATTATCGAATAGATTGTGCACCGCGAGATGAACCAGCACCCCCAGGATGCCCAGAGCGACACCCCAAGTCCAGCCAGCGGATGAGGCGGTTGCCCGCCAGGCTAGTGCCAGCGCCGTCCCCCACAACAAAAGATAGGCCGCCAACCCCAGCACTCCACTTTCGGCTGCGATGTTCAGATAGTAGTTGTGGGCATGTCCCAAAGGATCCGACCACAAGGGCAACGCGTATTCGCCATAGGCCACCTCATAGTTGCCGATCCCCACACCCAGCCACGGATGATCCGTCCACATAGCCAGAGCAGCCTGCCAGTGGGCCATACGCTCCACTACCGCAAAGTTGGCATCGGTTACTTCGACACCCCGGACATCGGTTACCCCGGCAAAAGGCACGAGGTCGCTAAATCGCTCCACGATCGACGGTGGAATACGGGCCACGCCCCCGGCTAACAGGCCATAACTCACCACCACGGCCAGCACCGTGGCCCACAAGGCAGCCCGGCCCCTTCGCGCCACCATGGTCAAGATCATGACCCCCACTGCTGCAGCCAGGCCCAGCCAAGCCCCGCGCGACCAGGTCATCACCAATGCGGCCAACATGAGTCCTCCGCACCCGGCAGCCCACAATACCCACCAGCGATTGGCGCGGGGCATCGACGGCAAGATGGCAGCAGCAAGAATACCCAGGGCCAAGGGCAGCGTCAGACCCAGGTACCCGCCAAAAGGATTCGGCTGCTCAAAGGTGCCAAAGGCGCGCATGAAGCGGCCAAACAGAACAAAACTCTCTGGCCCAACCTGAAAAAGGAATTGGTAAATACCCTGCAACGCCGCCAGCGCACCCGTTCCGAGCACAACACCAATCAGCGCCCGCTGCCACCTTCCTCGCATCTCAGTCGACACCAGCACGAGGAGTGCGAGAACTTCGGCCCACTTGATCAATTCCTTCAAGCTGTGCTGCAGAGATGCACTCCCCAGCGTCGATAAAAGGATCACTCCCATGAACACAGCCACAGGGAGCGACAGCGCAGGCCACTCGCTTCGGATCTCCCGCCGAGCGACCATCCGCGCCAGCCACGCAATCACCACCAGTCCCACCAGGACCTCGGTAGCGCCCACATTCATCACGCCCAACGACACCTGGCGCAAGCTGCCAAAGGGTACCGCTGGCACCACCAGCAGTACGCCCAGCGCCGGTCGAATCAACGTCGCACCCACAGCGACCAGACCGACCACCAAACCGACAGCCCAGGTCAGCGGCGCCCTGGCGATCGTCACTCCCAGCCCGACAAGCAGGCAAAGGAGTGCGGCCCACTGCAAGAGTGCGGCTCTATTTTCCCAACCGCGTGCGAAAATAGTCAACGGTCTTTTCCAATCCTTCTTCCAGCGAGACCACAGGTTCCCAGCCCAGAACCTGGCGCGCCCGGCTGATATCGGGCTGGCGAACCATGGGATCGTCCTGAGTACGCTCATCTCGCGGTCGCACAAAAACGATTTCTGACGGACTGCCCGTGACTTGCAGGACTTTTTGGGCAAATTGCAGGATCGTCATCTCCGAAGGGTTGCCAAGGTTGACCGGGCTCGCCTCAGCCGACATCAGCAACCGAACCATGCCCTCCACCAGGTCAGAGACATAGCAGAAACTGCGGGTCCGCTGGCCATCATCGTACACCGTCAACGGCTCACCCCGGATGGCTTGCCGGATGAAATTGGGGACGACCCGGCCATCATCCAGCCGCATCCGCGGTCCATAGGTATTGAAAATTCGCACAATACGGGTCTCGAGCCCGTGATGGCGATGATAGGCCATCGTCATCGATTCGGCAAATCGCTTCGACTCGTCGTACACCCCTCGCGGCCCAACCGGATTCACGTTACCCCAGTAATCTTCAGTTTGGGGGTGTACCAGTGGATCGCCATAAACCTCAGATGTGGAAGCCAGCAAAAAGCGCGCATTCTTGGCCTTGGCCAAACCCAGGGCCTTGTGCGTTCCAAGGGCGCCCACCTTCAACGTCTGAATTGGGTAATTCAAGTAATCCACAGGGCTCGGCAACGAGGCCAAATGCAAGACGGCATCCAACCCGCCCTCGACATAGATGTAATCGGTCACATTGTGCTTGATGAACCGAAACCGATCCTGGCCTGTCAAATGGGCGATGTTGTCTGTTGAACCGGTGCTGAGGTTATCCATGGCAATCACCTCATGCCCTCGTTCTAGCAGATAATCGCACAAATGAGACCCAATAAAACCAGCTCCCCCTGTGATTAAAATGCGCATACCAAAACGCCCCCCAATAAAATTTTACACCTTTGCCGATCCAACAACCCCTCGCTCGACATCCAACTTGCTTTCTGTCCCCAACCCAGATGCCATCGCATCAACCGCCTGAATACTGGCGGCCATCAGCATGAACGCAAAGGCCAAATCCACCAGAAACAAGACATGATCCACCAGACCATGGGCAACCATATACACGCCGCCGCCCATCATCCCCAGGATCAACGCCCGCTCCGCACCCTCGCCCAGCCGCCTATACAAACGCCAACCGCGCCGCCCAAACGACACCAGAAGCCAGAATCCCACTACCAGGCCCAAGACACCCAACCGCAACCAAAAATCGAACACCAGATTATGAGGATGCGAAAGGTTAAACTCTTCCCACGCCGTGGGCAAAACATAGTGCGATCGGTAGGCGTACAAAAAGTTGTCCAGCCCCACCCCCAACAGGGGGTGATCGCGAACCATGGCCCAGCTCGATTGCCACAACTGCAAACGGAAAAAGGTTGTTCCTCCCGACGTATCCAACAAGGAGGTCAGGCGATCCGTTCCCACCAGTGCAATGCCCAGAATCCCTACAACGACCAGCGCCATCCCAATGACAACGAACGTCTTGCGACCCCGGACAGCCGCCAAAAATAGGACCGCCGCAGGGATACCCAACAACCACGCTCCCCGCGAATAAGTGAGCAGCAATGCCGCCATCGTCACAAAGCCTGCCAGCCCATACGCCCAGCGCCGTGTGAGTTGCGGCGCGTAACTTTCCTTTCCCCCTCCCCCAAAAAGAACGAGGGAGAGCACCAGCGGCAAGAGCCGGCCCAGGTACAATGCCAGATTATTCGGCGAGCCGTAGAGGCCTCGCACTCGCGAGACGCCATCCGCCGTGATCAGTTGGCTGCCAAAAAGCCACTGACCCAAGCCCAGCACAGCCACCAAACCCGCGCCCAAGACCCAAGCATCGACCACCAACCAAAGATCTTGTCTTCTCTGAACGTGGGCCCGCAGCAAGGCGTAGAACAAGCCTGCCTCAAACACCACCGTGCGGAATTCGCGCGCCGCTTCGCGGGCGTAGTCCGCCCAGAGTATCGAAAGGGCGCTGATCGCTACCAGCGCCAACACTGCCCAATCCAAGCTCGACCACGAGGCCAGAGCCAACTGCGGACGACGGCCCTTCGAAAGCCAGGCCCAACTACCATGGACCAGCCAGCCCAGAGCCGTCAGCAACGTCAGGATCTCAACCAATGAAAAGGTCTTGCCCAACAGCGCCACACCCGGTTGGTAAAAAGGCAGCGCGAGCGCAATGAGCGGCAAACCTGTCGCCGGCCGAAGCACCAAGAGCCCGGTCAAGGCCGCAAGGGCGACCAGCGTGGGCGCCAACCCTGCCGACGCATAGACCGTCAACGCCACGCCGGCGGTCACCAGCAGAGCCCAGCGCACATCCAGGCGACGGTATCCTTCGCCGATCTGCTCCAGGGTGCAGCCTATGCTCGTCCAACGGGCCCTCACGGCTACCCCTGTGGCGCCCAACACCACGGCAGCCAACACACCCAACAGGATTGAGAGCCATGCGCTATCCCGTTGAGTCTCTCGCATCACCGCCCAGCCGACAATGGCCCACTGCCCCCAACCACGGTCGGCCACGATCTCCGCTTGATGCGGGCCATCGGCCAAACCCTGCGCCACCGTGACTGTGGCCACATCTCTCAAAGGATCGTACAACACCACATAGGCCTGCCCATCCGAATCACGCGGCAGCTTATTGGCCGGTTGCCCATCGACGGTCACCCGCAGAAAAGCGCGATACTCTCCACGTCGCACACGCAGGTCAAGGCGCGTGCCGAAAAACGAGATGCCCAGCCGATCCCCGCTGCCGCCAATATCCGCACCACCGGGTGCGACCTGCCAGTCACCTAGATATTGCCCGCTGGGATGATCGGCTCTGTACGCGCCCGGCCAAGCCACGGCCTGCGCGCCGGCTGACTCGCTCAACGCATCCCAAACCGGCCCCGTATGGCCGGTTGAATCCGTCAGCGCATACTCACCATGCGGGTCCGTAGGTGACCAGGCCGACCAAAGCATTGGACCCATCCACGGCCACTCAACGCGGGCTTGGCGCACCAACGACGTCGCCATCTGCCCGTCTCCCTGGCAGCCAAAGGCTACAGCCCACACTGCCGTACCAGCATCGCCATGCCGGACCATCACGTCTCGAAGCAAAGCGGCGCGATTCCAATTCAACGCAACCGGATCGGCGGCTGCTTCCAAGGGCTGATCAAACGGGTAGGGCTGCACAGCCACCCCATCGAACCATTCCGCACCCCCCCACTGATAGAGGGCCTCCAGAAACGCCAGTTCGCTGAGGTTTGCTCCGCCGGCTTCCCCATTGGGCGCCAGGGCAGCCAACAGGATAGTCGCTCCCGGATCGGCGGCGCGGATGCGTATCGCCGCCTCGCGCAAAAGGTGACCATAACCCACCGGTGATATCTCTCGCGCCCCCCAGTGAGGGGAGATATTCGGTTCGTCCCACACCTGGTACACATCGATACGAGATCCATAGCGCGTTGCCAAAGCCTCGGCCCAATCGCCGAGACGGCGGCTTTCCATCGGCGGCGCCAGGGGGTTGCCCTGGTCTCTGCCGTCCCGCGCCCATTCGGGTGACCCGTCCAGCAGAGCGATCACCCTGATTTCGTGCCGGGACAGGTCATCGACGATGGCGTCGTACACTATCCAGTTGAAAATGCCCGGCTCCGGCTCGATTTGGTCCCAGGCAAAGCGCTGCCTCACCCACAGAAAACCGGCCTGTTCCAAGGTCGTCAGGGTCGCCTCGCGGACATCGGGCGACATCACGCTCAAATCAACATTGACACCCAAGCTCTTATCGTCGGCATAGGGAATGTACGACAGTGATTCCCCACCATCCACCCTGGGGCGTGAGGTGAGCAAAGCGCCTCCTGCCAGCAGCATCGCTGCGGCCAAACCGGCTAGTGCCAGAAGCAACCACCGGGCCTCCCCGTTTATCCATCCCCGCCCGCTCACTGCGCCCACCTTGGATGGCTGCTTTGGCCATCATGGGTCAACTGCGCCAGGCTTCCCTCATAGACGTCGACCCGGTACAGGTTGCCTTCATACACGAAAAGCAGTGCGTCGCCCTGGGGAGACCAGACGACATCCGGGCCGAGCAAACCCAACTCACTGTCATCGGGGAAAACAAGTCGCACATTGCTCCCATCACGATCCCGCACAAAAAGGTTATAGCGGCTATCCTGAGAATTGCCTGGGATCTGTGCCTGTCCGTGCGCCAACAGCCCATTGTCGACGGGCGACCAACGGGGAGCCGCCCACATGCCCACATCTTCGGCAAGCCGGACTCTGACCTCGCCATCAAAGCCGATCGCCCATAGGCCAAACATCGGGCTGTCCTCTGCGCGACTCCCTGCCATATCCCCTTCATGCCAGGCAAAGGCCAAGAGGTAACCATCGGGTGACCACGACACCGACGGTACCCAGGCCCAATGACCCTGCGTCCGATAAGGGGGATAGGTTGCCAGGGGCACCAGTTGCTTGTCCCTCAAAGAGATCACACCCACTTCGTCTGCCTGAGCATAGGCCATATAGGTGCCATCGGGTGACCAGGCATACTCGCGTCCCCACCAAGCATAGGAAAACTCGGCCGAGGGGGGCAAGAGATTCACAATTTGCGGTGAACCTTCCGTACCCTCTACAGGCAACGTCATCAGCCAAAGATCGTTGTTCGCTTTCCAGCCAGGGACGCCACCGGTCCGTTCTGCCGTAGAATAGGCCAGTTGCCGACCATTGGGTGCCCAGCCCGCCCAGATCACCCCTGCCACCCCCAGGTCCACAGGCTCCTCCCCCACCAGCGAGGTCCGCGCCAGCCACAGCGAGTTGATAGGCCCAGTCGCTGCACCATCATTTCCGACAACTCGCGAGAAAACCAGCCGCGCTCCGTCAGGCGATAGGGCGAACACCCGCCCATCCAGGTTCCCCGAGCCCGTGATGTTGCGTCGCAAATCAGTCGATTGCCGCATCACCCATGCATTTCCGGTCGATAAATAGACAATGGTTCCCGAAATCGGAGTGGCAGTCATTTCAGATCGTATGCCCACCAGCATGATCTCGTCCACCGGTTCCACCAGCAGATCGCGTCTCACTTCTTCCCGGGCCACTTCCACCCCATCCTCAAGCGTAACCCGGTAGGTGATCTCTAGCTCTCCATTGGCGCCCAATTGCAGCAATCGCCTTTCTCCCTCTGGAACCGACTCACTACGCATGGTCTGATGAGAAAATGGCACCACTTCCCGTTCCGTCTCGAACGTGTCTACCACCCGCACAACACGCACCTGCATGCCGTTGGCCAACTCGACGTACAGATCGGGCTCCACCCGATCGCGAGAGTCCAACGTGATGTCAAAATAGTCCAGCAAGTCCCGAACCGTCAGGGCCTCGGCAACGATCTCCAGGTTCTGCTCGCGTCCATCGGCGATCAGGCTGACATAGATTGGAGCAGGTTCGCCACACGACGCCAATCCCAGCAAGGCCAGGAGGGCACCCAGCGCCAACCGCCCTGCAAGCCAAGCGAAACCCCAAGTGTTGCGACTTTTGTCGCCGATGCCCGTCTGAATCTCGTTCCTCATCTGCCCTAGTTTTCGGTTATCCCAATCTGCATCATACTCTGGCATTATACTCGAAAAGCGAGCAAGTCACAAACATTCATCACTGAAACGGGTGCAGAGCACCAGAGTTTGCGAATCATCGATCACATCGATGAACCGCCCAGGCGCCCTGCAATGGAACCTGCAATTTGGCAAAAGTAGAGGAACGTGCTATAATGGTCCCAGGCTTGGCTTTCCCCTGCTAATTATGAATACTCGAATTGGGCCTGGCTAACGGCAAGAGGAAACCAGATACGAGGGCATCCATGGGAATCCGTACCGGTAAGGCGGTTTGGCTGGTGACGATCATCTTGGTCTTGACCTCCCTGCCCTTTTCTCTGACATCCTGCGACCCTGGTCCAAACCCCTCACAACAAGGGGAACTCCTCACCATTCCCCTCGCGCCCGATCCCAATCTGCTTCTGACCCTAACCGCTTGGCCTACGCCACCCCCTGTGCAAACTCGGGCCCCTACACGTACGATGGAGCCCCAATTACTCTGGGTGACCGAATCGGAATCTCAGCCAATCTCGACCGAGATTCCCAAAGGGGAAACCAGCACGCCAGCTCCGCCTCCTGAGATAGTTTTGGCGCCCAGAGGATCCCTCCCGCCACCGAC
>CAZNQW010000071.1:10669-16306 GCA_964575225.1 uncultured Anaerolineaceae bacterium
GACTCGGCTGCAGATACCCGCCCTGGATCTGGATGTCGAGGTGGTAGAAGTGCGTTGGGACGTTCTCTGGAACGGTTCTGACTGGGTCAGCGTGTGGCAGACTGCCGATAACGCAGTAGGCCACCACCGCCACAGCGCTAACCCCGGAGAAGCAGGCAATGTAGTCGTGACCGGCCATCACAACACCAACGGCGAGCCTTTTCGCGAGGTTTCCGAGATCGGCCAGCCGGGAGCCCAACTTCAGGTGGGTGATGAGATCGTTCTGATCAATCAAGACAATCAGAGATTTACTTACATCATCGTCCACTGGGATCGCTTTCCAGAGGAAGGCGCCACCGCCGACGAGCGCGCGCAGCATGCGAGCTATCTAAACAACACAACGGATGGTACGCTCACCCTGGTCACCTGTTGGCCCTACGAGAGCAATACCCACCGTGTCGTTATCGTCGCCAAGCTCGCCGGCTCATAAATGCACAATGAGGACGCACCGTACCTTAACAAGTCAGTTCGATAGCCATGAGTGCAAATAACGAGCAGGGGCACATCACCGTCTCTGTGGTCGTGCCGGTATGGAATGGAGCCAGTACCCTGGGAGCCTGCCTTCAAGCACTTGGCAACCAAACCTTTGACCCGGCCAGCTTTGAGGTCATCGTTGTGGATGACGGTTCCCAAGACAACTCAGCCGAGGTGGCGACTCGGTGTGGGGCAAGGTTGTACCAGCAACAGCATGCGGGAGCCGCAGCAGCTCGCAATCTGGGTGCCCAACACGCTCAGGGCAATCTGCTTCTTTTCACCGATGCCGACTGCGAGCCGTTTCCCGATTGGATGGAGCGGATGGTCCAGCCCTTCTCCGACCCGCAGGTCGCCGGCGTTAAGGGTTCTTATCATACCCGCCAAAGAGCGCTGGTTGCCCGGTTCACCCAGGCCGAGTATATGGAAAAGTATGCGCACATGAGGCGTCAGAATCGCATCGACTTTGTCGATACCTACGCCGCCGCCTACCGCCGGTGCATATTCCTCGAACAAGGTGGCTTTGATCCCACGTTCTTACTGGATGAAGATCAAGAGTTTTCCTTTCGACTATCACAAGCCGGGTTCCGACTGGTGTTCGCACCCGAGGCTTGGGTCTACCACCGTCATCCCGACAATACCTGGCGATACGCCCGGCGCAAAGTTGGCATCGGCACCTGGAAAGTCCGCGTTCACCTTCGCCACCCCCAAAAAGCGTTTCGCGACAGCTATACACCGTGGACGCAGAAAGCCCAACTGTTGTTGTTTCCCATTTTGTTCGCCGCCGGCGCCGCAGCAGTAGCGGGCTGGATTCCTTGGTTCCCATTTCAGATTCTGTTCGCCCTGGGCTTGCTCATCTCCCTGCCGTTGATGGCTCAAGCCGCCCGACAGGGAGCCGGAGTCTTGATTATCTCCCCCGCCCTCATCGTTCTGCGCGCCCTGGCTCTTGACACTGGCTTGATTGTGGGTTTTTGGAAACTTTTGTGTTCGAGAAAAGGCAAAAACAATTAGAAAAGGAGAAAGAAGAAATGTACAAAAAGACATGTCTTGCGCTGGTTCTGGCCCTGATGTTGGTGATGGCCTTGTCTCCCCTGGCCCTCGCTCAGGACCCAACTCCTCCCACTTGGAAGCCGCCCACGCTTACCAAAACGGCCAGCCCTACCTTATTGGGAGTGGGGGAGAAGGTCGTGTTTACCATCGTCGTGGTCAACCCCGGCACCCCCGGCGTCGATGCCACCTGGTATAATCTCCGTCTCACCGACGTACTGGACAAGGCGCTGCGCATCGACAAAGTGACGACCACGATGGGCTCCTACACCATCACAAACCAGACGGTTGTTGTGAATGGTGGCATCACCTTGGCGCCGGGTGAATATTTTGAGGTCAAGATCTATTGCACCTTTGTGGGACCCGTGCCCCCCTCCCGCGTGCTCATCAACTCCGTTACCCTCGAATACACCGACGGCGTCGCCGACCCGCAGCCGCCCGTGACCGTCGAAACAGAAGTCAAGATCAAGGAAACCCCACCGGTGGTTCCTGAGGCCTCGACCCTGCTTCTTCTCGGCAGCGCTGCCAGCGGGATGGCTGGATATGTGGGACTCCAGATCCGAGCCCGCCGGCGCAAGGAGAGTTAGGGCTTGCCTCTCGTTTCACGTATTATGTTCAGGCTGCTCAGCACCGTGGGCGCCCTTGCCCTGCTGAGCGGCCTGAACATTTCCCACGCCCAGGGCGTTGTGCCGCCGCTGCCGGGTATCTGCTCCGAAAGCGACCGCTTTGGCGTAGCCGTCGCGGGCAGTGTCTGGGGGTACGACGTGGCCCAACTCCATGCGGGCTGGTACCACAATTTTTCGGTGCAAGGCACCCCACTCACACCGAACAACATGTGGCTTGCCCAAACCATCCGCGTGTCAAAAGACGGACCGTTTCCCGATCGAGCGTGCGACACATGCCCCACCTGGACCCTCCTGGACAGCCTGGTGCAGGCCAACTCGGGCAGCCTATGGCTGATCGGTAACGAGCCCGATCGGCAGGATTATGTCTATCCAGATCGCTATGCCCAGATCTATCACGATCTGTACACCTTTATCAAGGCTCGCGATCCCTCTGCCCGCATCGGCATCGGCGGAGTCGTCCAGGCTACGCCCATCCGCCTTCAGTACCTGGATCGCATTCTCGCCGCCTACCGAAGCCGCTACAGCACCGCCATGCCCATCGACATCTGGAACATCCACCACTACCTCTTGCGCGAGGCCGATGACTGGGGCGGCGGCATTCCACCAGGTACCGATCCCAGCCTCGGCATCCTGTACACCCTGGACGAACACGACTTGCTGGAGCCCATCAACAATACCAAGGTGGGCTGGAAACAACACCTGGTCGACTTTCGTCGCTGGATGCGCGACAACGGCTATCGCGACCGGCCCCTGATCATCACCGAATACGGCATCCTCATGCCCGACTTTTACGGCTATGATTATGACCGAGTCCGCCGCTTCATGCTCGCCACCTTTGATTGGCTGACCACCACGACCGATGCCAATCTGGGCTATCCCGTCGACGGCAATCGCCTGGTGCAAGCCTGGGCCTGGTACAGCCTCAATCACAAGGACTTTGAGACCTGGCCCAGTTGGAACCACCTCTTTGATCCCAATACCTATCAGATCATGCCCCTGGGCCAGGATTTTGCACGTTATACCAGCGCCCTCACGGCTCCGCTGCCCGGCTCTATCGACCTTCAGCCGACGTCGATGTGGCATACCGATCCCCAACCGACCACCGGCGGTCTGGTCCAGATGGATATCAAGGTCGAGATCCGTAACCATGGCGCTGCCGCTGCCCATAATGCACTCGTCCGAATTGAACGCGACTCGACATGGGTCGACAAGTTGACCATACCCTATCTTGGACCCGGCGCCTCTCAGGTGGTCAGCCTGGAATGGACCGGGTTGGTTCCCAACAGCCTGCACCAGGTGACCGTCACCGTCAATCCCGATGCCACCATCACCGAGTGCGATCCCTTCAACAATCGGTTGTCGGCGCCCATGCTCGTGACCGACATCCGTACCTTTCTGCCGATCATTGTGCGTTCGAGGTAAGAATCACCATGCGTAGCCTCTGGAATTCTGAATGGCGTTCCCTCTTGTTAGGGGTGATACTCACATGCCTCCTTGCCCTGTTAGCTGCCGGGGCCCCCGGGGTCAAAGCGGCGAATTGGCAACCGCAAACCGTCCCGAGTCCCACACCCCAGACCATCCCAGCCCCGGTCACACCCCAACCCAACGAGACCCCCTTTCCGCCAGGGCCGCCTGCCCCCCCCCAGCTGCAGGGACAAGGGCAGGAACTCCAGTTGCTGCAAACCGTCAGCCGAACCGACGTCCTGCCCGGAGAAGAGGTAACCCTCAATCTACAGGCGACCAACGCATCACCCCAGGCCATGCTCAGCCTGATCCTCGTCGCGCCCCTCGATCCGTTGCTCCAACCGCTAGCCGTGAGCGGCGTTCGGGGCGCGGTCGAGCAAAAGGGCCATTCGCTGCACATTCACCTTGGCACCCTCGAGCCCGGGCAGTCGGTCCAGGTGGCTGTGCGGATCAAGATCGGCGGCGACACACCCCCCGGGACCATCTTTGTCCACCGGTTTTCCGCCTTTTATCTCGACGGGGAGGCATCTTCCAATGCAGTGGGCTTTGGCTTGCCGCCTGAGGAACTCCCCCCCACAGGTAAGAGCGGGAGGACGCCGTAGCGGTTATGGGTTCCCCTGCCTCCAGGCAGGACGCCGCATGGACCGTTGGCGTCATGGCCCTGGCCTTCGCCGTCTACCTGCTCACCCTGGCGCCCAGCATCACCTTTGAGAACATGGGCAGCGACAGCGGCGATCTGATCACCGCCGCCCGCACCCTGGGCGTTCCGCACCCACCGGGTTATCCGACCTACACGCTGTTGGCCTGGCTGGCGACCCGGCTACCCATCGGCTCCATCGCCTATCGCGTCAACCTCCTATCTGCCTGCTGTGCAGCCCTGACCGTGGGCCTCGTCTTTGACAGCACCCGTCGTCTCCTCAAATCAGAGCCCCACGCCCCACTTCTGGCGGGAGCCGCCGCTCTGACCCTGGCCTTTTCCCCCATTTTCTGGTCTCAGGCCGTCATTGCCGAAGTCTATGCCCTGCATGGCCTCTTTTCAGCCCTCCTCCTGGGGCTCTTGCTCCGTTGGCGCGATGGGGGCTCGGACGCTCTCCTTTGCCTGGCCCCTTTTCTGTTTGGCCTGGGCCTGGGGAACCACCTGACCCTGATCTTTTTTGCCCCGGCTGCCCTGGTGCTGCTCTGGCCCCATCGCTCCCGCTGGCTCCGCGCGCGCATCCTGGCGCCGGCCTTCCTGTTGTTTCTCGGAGGGCTCTCTATTTATGTCTACTTACCGCTCGCAGCCCGTCACAATCCTCCCGTCAACTGGGGCAATCCTCAGACCTGGGCCGGGTTTCGCTGGGTCGTCCTGGCAGAGCAATATCGGCAGTTTCTCTTTGCCCTTCCCCTGAACGAATTCCCCGCCCGCCTGGCTCACTGGGCCAATCTCCTGGGTGCCCAATTCGCCTGGATTGGCTGGCCCCTGATCATTGCCGGCGTCTCGTTTTGGGCGCGGCGAGATCGCACCCTGCTCTGGTTCATGCTGGCCTGGATTTTGCCGCTGTCCGTCTATGCCTTTGGTTACCACACCGGCGACTCGTACATCTATCTTTTACCGGCCTTTGTATTACTCTCGATTCTGTGGGCTGGAGGCGCCGGCCATTTGCTCTCCATTCTGCACAGAATCCCTTCCAGCGGCGCACTCCCCTCGTTTCGTGGAGTGGCGTGGGAGCGGATCGCGCGTACCCTATTGATCCTGCTGCCCCTTTTCTCTCTCGGCCTGCACTGGCGCGCCGTCGACCGCAGCAACGACCTGGAGGCCCTGGCCTACGCGTACAAGGCACTGACGGCTGCCGACCCCAACAGCCTTGTCATCATGCGCGGCGACCGGGCCACCTTCTCCCTTTGGTACGCAGTGCACGCCGAGGAATATCGGGACGACGTCGCGCTGGTCAGCGGACCCATGCAGATCGGAAGAGCACACGTCTGAACTCCAGTCACCGCTCATTATCTC
>CAZNQW010000072.1:0-16256 GCA_964575225.1 uncultured Anaerolineaceae bacterium
ACCGCGAGGACGAACGGCACCCCGGCCTTCATCACGAGCAGGGCCGAGCCGTAGTACCGACCACCGACAACACCCTCCGCATCGTCGCGGTTCCCGACCTGAAGGAGCAGGCCACCTTTGAGTTGGTCCGGGAGTACGACCTTCGATCGCACGTGGTGCCCATGTCCTGGCCCGACCAGGACAGCGTGGCCTGGGTCCTGCCCGACTGGGAGGGAAAGGTCTACTGGTACGCCACCACCGCCGGGATGATAGGCATCGTCGACGTTGCCAGCGGAGCCGTCCAGACTCTGCGCCTGGAAGGCGAGATCATCGAGAATTCGTTCGCCGTGGGCGAGGATGGCGTCTACATCCTGTCTGACTATGCCCTCTATCGCCTTCACCGCGAGGACGGGGGCGGCATTGTCGTCGACTGGCGGACCGAGTACGATCGCGGCCCGGGCTCAAAACCGGGCCACATCACCCGGGGCTCGGGCACGTCGGTGACGCTGATGGGGGACCTGGACGGTCTAGTGGTGATCACCGACAACGCGGAACCGAGGATCCATCTGCTTTTTGTGCGCCGTGCCGACGGCGCCGTGGTGTGCAGCGCGCCGGTATTTGAGGCGGGCCAGAGTGGGACCGACGTCAGCACCGTGGGGTTCGAGCTGGCCGATGGCGAGGGCCGCGGCACAGGCGTGTACTCGGCCCTGGTGGAAAACAACTGGGGGCACCATACCTTTCCGCGCTCCAACCCGGCGCCAGGCTTGACCCGGGTCGACGCTGTGCGGCAGAACGATGGCAGCTATCGCTGTCAGGAGGTGTGGGCCAGCGAGGAGAAGAGCATCGGCGTGTTCAAACTGTCGTTGGGGAATGGCCTGGCCTACATGTACTGGCGCGGCGAAACGGGCCCGATCACCCAGTGGTACCTGACCGGGATCGACTGGCGGACGGGACAGACGGTGTACAAGCAACGCACCGGGGCAGGACTTGGCTACAACAACTGGGCCGGCGCCCTCTTTTTGCATCCCGATGGCGGCCTGGCCTACTCGACGACGATCTTTGGCCTGGTGGCCGTGGGCAACGGCCTGAACGCGGACGCCCGCTGAAAGGGCTTCTGGGGGAGTACCTCGTATGGGAGATCGTGAATGGGCTGCCCTGTTCGAACACCCGGTGGCCATGGGCTCGGTACGTAGCTGGTTCAGATTATTGGCAAGCCACAAGGGGGTGGACGCCCGCTATCTGACTCGCGTCCTGTTTGTCACGCTGACCACGCTGCTGACCAGTCCCATGCGCTTGTACGAGCGAATGCGCTACGGCCGCATCGTGCGGCGCACCCGCATCCAGCCAGAGCCGATCTTTATTGTGGGCCACTGGCGCACGGGCACTACCTACCTGCACCTGCTGCTCTGCCAGGACCCCCAACTGGGATTTGTCTCGACGTTTCAGACCCTGGCACCCGGCTTTTGCCTTGTAGGCCAGGGGATCATCAAAAGGATTGTGGGCTATTGGCTGGAGAAGGGCCATCCCACCCGGTTTATCGACAACGTGCCGCTCCGCATCAATGCCCCCCAGGAGGAAGAGTTTGCCATGGCAAACGGCACACCTCATTCCTTCCTCCACGTCTTTTCGTTTCCGCGCGAGGCGGCCGAGCTGTTTGCGCAAACGACCCTGTTCCAGGGGATCGCCCCGGAGGCCTTGACCGAGTGGTCGGCCTGCTATCGGGAGGTGCTGCGCAAGGCCACGCTGAGCGCAGGGGGCCGGCGACTGATCCTCAAGAACTGCGCCAATACCGGCCGCATCCGCGTGTTGCTGGAGCTCTTTCCCGATGCCAAGTTCATCCACATATGCCGCGACCCCTACGACCTGTTTCTGTCTACGCGGCGGCTCTGGGAGGTGGTGCTGTCGAAATCTCAATTGCAAGAGATTGACCCGGCAGAGGTTGACCGCCTTATCCTCCAGTTCTATCCCCAGCTCATGCAGCAGTATCTGGCCGATCGAACCCTCATCCCGGCTGAGAACCGGGTGGAGGTGCGATTTGAGGATTTGGAAGCAAACCCCCTGGCCGAAGCACGCCAAATCTACCAGGCGCTGGGCCTGCCCGGGTTTGCCGACGCCGAACCCGCATTCCGCTCCTACCTGGCCTCGGTGGAGAATTACCAGAAGAACGGCTACGAGCTGACGGCCGACGTCATCGACCAGGTGAACCGGCACTGGTCCTTTGCCTTTGACGAGTGGGGCTATCGCCGTCTAGATCCGGCTGCGTTGGATGGGTCCTAAATGGAATAGGTGCTTTGGAATGCACCACCTGTAGGGGTCCATTTCAGTTTTCGCGATGGTACCCCTGCTCGGTCGAACCGTCTCGTGGGAGGACGACATGGCCTTTTCCCGGCAACTGATCGGGTCCCTGGCCCGATACACCCTTGGCAACAAGCTCCGCGGGCAGGCGCGATTCCCGTTTGTGCTGATGCTGGAACCCACCCTCCGCTGCAACCTTGCCTGCGCCGGCTGCGGACGCATCCGCGAGTTGCAGGAAAGCCCTCGCCACAGTCTGTCCATGGAAGAGTGCCTGTCGGCTGTGGATGAGTCGGGCGCTCCCATCGTCAGCGTCACGGGCGGCGAGCCGCTGTTGCACCCGGACATTTTCCCCATCGTAGACCAGATTCTGGTCCGAGGGCGCGGGGTGACCTTGTGCACCAACGGGCTGCTTTTGGAGGGCTCGCTGGACCACTTTCGGCCCGGCCCTTACCTGAGCTTTGTCGTTCATCTGGACGGGCTGGCCTCCACCCACGACGGCTATGCCGGGCGCGAAGGGGTTTTTGACACAGCCCTGGCGGCCATCCGCGCCGCCAAGGCCCGCGGCTTTCGGGTGATGGTCAACACCACCCTGTACAAGGCGACGGACACGGCAGAAATCGTGCAGCTCCTCACGCTGCTGGCCCAGGTTCCGGTGGATGGCATTATGGTGGCGCCGGCTTTTTCCTTCGAACAGGTCGAGAGCGACCTGTTCCTCACCCGCTCGGAGGCGATCGCGCGCTTTGGCCCCATTTACGACCTGCGAGATCGCGTCCCCTTTGGCGATACGCCCCTCTATCTCGAATTCCTGGCTGGCAGGCGGGAGTTGCCTTGCCTCCCCTGGAGCACACCGACGCGGAATCCGCGGGGCTGGCGGCAGCCCTGCTACCTCCTCGCCGATGGCTATTGTCCTTCGTTTCAGGCATTGATGGAAGAAACCGACTGGGAAGCCTATGGGGCCGGGAACGATCCCCGATGCGTCGATTGTATGGTGCACAGCGGCCACGATGCCGCGGCGATGGACGAGGCACTGAAAAGCCTCCCGACCCTTTGGCGCGTGCTCAAATGGGCGATCTCCTGAGGGGGCATCCGCCCGGCGGGATGGGACCATGATCGCCCTATTGGCGGCGTTGGAAGGGGAGATGGCCGGTCTGCGGCGGCAGATGGCCCTAGCTCCGGAAGGGATCGCCGGCCTCGACGGATCTGCCTTCACCGGTCTGTACCGGGGCCGTCCCGTGATTCTGGCCTGGACCGGCATGGGCCGGCAGCGGGCCCGGGCCGGCGCCGAAACCGTGCTGGCCCACGGTCCGGTCTCAGTCGTGGTTTCTATCGGGTTCTCGGGGGCGCTGGAGGAATCGCTGGCTGTGGGCGATCTGGTCCTGGCCTCCGGCCTGATCGGCGTGACAGATCCGCACAGCCGTGAGATCCAGCCAACCCTCTACCCTTCCGATCCAGACCGGCTGCGGGCAGCCGCCCAAGCGCTGGGGGCGACCCCGCTGCACGTGGTGCAAGGGCCGACGGTGACGGCGCCGGGCCTCATTGCCACGCCGGATTGCAAGCGGGATCTGGGTCGCCGGACGGGCGCCGTGGCCGTAGACATGGAGAGTTATTGGGTCGCAGCGGTGGCCGCCGAGCGGGGCCTTCCTTTTCTGGCCTTGCGGGTCATCTCCGATGCGCAGCGAGAGGCTTTGCCCCCCATTGGCCAGATCCTGGATGAGAACGGCGCCCCAAGCATGCGCCCCCTGGTCACCCACCTACTTCGGAGCCCCGGCAGCCTGATAGCCCTGGCAAAGATGGCCCGGAACGCCGCCCGGGCGCGCCGGGCGTTGACCGCGGGCGTGGCCTGCGCCGTGACAGCGCTCTAACGCCGCCGCGCCCTGGCTTTGCAGGGAACGGGCAGCGGTGGTATACTTGGACGCTATCTGCTCACCCACGGAGGAAAGGGTGTCTGTGCTTGGAATTGTGTATCTCATCGCCGCCCTATTGGTGGCTTTATACGGAGCAAACGCTCTGCTGCTGACCGGACTGCATCTGCTCCGGCGCAAAGAGCCACCGGCGCCCACGCCCGACGTGAGCGACTGGCCGGTGGTCACGGTGCAGTTGCCGGTATACAACGAGTTGTACGTGTTACAGCGCTTGGTCGATGCTGTGGCCCGTCTGGAGTACCCCCGCGATCGCTTGCAGGTTCAGATCCTGGACGACTCTACGGACGAGACGACCCGCCTGGCTATGACCTGCGCCGATATCCATCGCCGGCGCGGGTTGGATATTGAGGTGATCCACCGTCATAACCGGAGCGGCTGCAAGGCCGGAGCCCTGGCCCGCGGCCTGGAGACGGCCCGAGGCGGATTCATCGCCATCTTTGATGCCGATTTTGTGCCCGAGCCCGATTTCCTCCAGCGAACGGTTCCCCACTTGGTGGCCAACGCCCGGCTCGCCTTTGTCCAAACGCGATGGGGCTATCTCAACCCAACCTACTCGGCGCTCACCCGGGCCCAAACCATCGCCCTCGATGGCCATTTTGTCGTCGAGCACCTGGGGCGGAATCGCAACGGGTTGGTGATGAACTTTAACGGCACGGCCGGCGTCTGGCGGCGGGAGGCCATCGAGTCGGCGGGCGGCTGGCAGGGCGATACTCTGACCGAAGATGTGGATCTCAGCTTTCGAGCCCAGTTGGCCGGGTGGCAAGCGCTCTACTTGCCGGAGGTCTGCGCGCCGGCCGAGCTGCCCCCCCAAATCGCCGCTTTCAAGCGACAACAGGCGCGGTGGTCCACCGGCGCAGCCCAATGCCTGGTCAAGTTGGCCGGATCGTTGTGGCGAGGAATGAGACCGTCGGACGTGCTCGCGGCCGGTCAGTCACCTGCTCGATTGCCCTGGAGGGTCCGCCTGGAAGGGCTGTTGCATCTGAGTGTGTGGATCGCCCATCCCATGTCCCTCGTACTCTTGTTTCTGACGCTGCCCATGCTGCTGGGCCAGATACCGATCGCGCTGAATCTATCCATCTTTTGGCTGGTGGCCCTGGGGCCTTTGGTCGCCTATTCGGTGTCCCAGCGGTACCTGTACCCCGATTGGAAGCGACGGATGGCTTTTATGCCGGTGTTGGCCCTGTTGGGCACCGGGCTGGGCCTTTCCAACACGGTCTCGATTGTCAAAGGGCTGTTTTTTCACGATCGCGACTTTTTGCGCACGCCCAAGTTCCACGTCGTTCAACGCGGCGACCGCTGGCTGGGCAGCCGTTACGTGCTTCCTTTCCAATGGATTGCCCTGGCGGAATTGGCACTGGCCGGCTATGCCCTGGCGACGACCATGGTGGCGGTCGTGGTGGGCAACTATTTCGCCGTTCCCTTTTTGTTGCTCTATGTGGGAGGCTATGCCTACCTGGGCCTGAACGGCCTGACCGACGCCGTCGCCCATCGCCGCCATCGCCCACGCCTGCACCGGGCATCTGCGGTGGCCGATTCATAAGCGCTTGAACACAGAGGAGCCAGGGGATCGTCCGCTGGCTCCTCTGTTTGAATTTGCCGACGTGCGCCCTCGTGGCCCGGATTCGTGCATTGTAGGGGGACACCCATGAAGCGAATTGGACTATTGCATCACCCCAAACTGGCTGCGACCCAACCGCTGGCCGAGACGATGGCTCGTCAGATCGAGGAGATGGGCATCTCGGCCTGGGTTGGTTCGACCTGGGATGTGGACGCCGTCGCCGCCGAGATCGACCAGCTCGATCTCTTGGTGACGCTGGGCGGCGATGGCTCGATTCTGCGGGCCGCGCGCATGGGCTGCGTGGGTTGCGTGCCCGTGCTCGGCGTCAATATGGGGCGTCTGGGCTTTTTGGCCGAGCTCGAACCGGAAGAGTGGGACGCGGCCCTGCCCCAACTTCTGGAGGGCCGCTATTGGATCGAAGAGCGGATGATGCTCAGGGCCGAGTATCACCACGGGGATCATTGCCACGGCTACGAAGCCCTCAACGACGTGGTGGTCAGCCGCGGCAGCCTGGCTCGCATGGTCCGTTTGGAAACTCACATCGACGGCAGCTATCTGACTACCTATGCCGCCGACGGGCTGATTGTGTCTACGGCTACCGGTTCGACGGCTTATGCCTTTGCCGTCGGTGGCCCCGTCCTGCCGCCCGAACTCAAGAACATTCTCCTCATCCCCATCGCCCCCCATTTGAGCATGGATCGAGCCATCGTCCTCTCCCAGGGCGCTGTGGTCAAGACCCTGATCCGCACCGATCATCAGGCTATTCTCACCGTGGATGGCCAGTTCGAGTACGAGCTGCGCGACGGCGACTGGGTCACCGTCCAGGCCAGCCCCCACATCGGGCGGTTTGTCCGATTGCAGGACCGCACCTACTTTTATCGGACGCTTATGGAAAGGCTGCGGGGGCCGGTGCCAGGCTAGCCCCTTCAACGCTCCGGCCTACCCTGGGTCGGTCTGCCGCCTCCTGGCGCCGTACAGGTCCTCCAGATCAACGTAGCGGCGGATGGTGCCATCCTCGATGGCCCATATCCCTTGGGCAAATTGCTCGACAAAGTAGCGATCGTGGACGACCGCCAGTACCGTGCCCTCGAAAGCGGCCAAGGCCTGCTCAAAGCGGCTCCGCGAGGGGATGTCGAGGTGGTTGATCGGCTCGTCAAGGAGCAAAAAGTTGCAGCCCTCGGCCACCAGGCGGGCCAGGATCAGCCGCGCCCGCTCCCCAAAGCTCAGAGTGCCCACTTGGGCAAAGACATCGTCGCCGCCGAACAGGAAAAAGTGCAGAAAACTCCGGATTTCGGTTTGGTCCATCGCCGCTACGGCCCGGATGGTGTCGTAGGGCGTGCTGGATGGGTCAAGTTCCTCCTGTTCCTGGGCATAATAGCCCAACTTGACGCCCGAGCCCAGACGAACGCGCCCCGCAAGGGGGGCCATTTCGCCGCAGATCAGCCGCGCCAGCGTGCTCTTGCCCGATCCGTTGGGTCCCACCAGGGCGATCCGCTCCCCGGCGCGCAGGGTCAGGTTTACGTTTTGAAAGAGCAGGCGCTCGCCAAAGCCCATGGTGAGATTTTCAAGATGCACGATGTCGCGCCCGCTGGCGGGGGTTTCTCCAAACTCGAGCTTGAGTTGCCAACTGCGTTCCGGTTTGTCCACCCGCTCTTCCGAGTCCAGGAGCCGCTCGATGCGCCGCTGTTGCACCACGGCCTTGCGGGCGATCCCCTTGGCGATCTTGCGTGGGGCAAAGTCGATGGTCCCCAGCTCGATGGAACGGGCATAGTTCTTTTTGTCGGTGAGGGCGCTCTGCAAGCGCGCGATGAACTCTTGCTGATCCTTATAGGCGGCCCACTGTTTTTCGTACTCGCGTTGTTTGGCCTGGGCATAATCCGAGTAGTTGCCCGGATACTCGTGGACGGCATGCTGGGCAGGGTCCATTTCCAGCACAACGCTCACCGTGCGGTCCAAAAAGGCCCGGTCGTGGGAGACGATGAGCAGGGCTCCGGCAAAGTGGCGCAGGTACCCTTCCAGCCACTCCAGGGCGTCGATATCCAGGTGGTTGGTCGGTTCGTCCAGGAGGAGCAAGTCGGGATTGGCCAGCAGGAGCCGGGCCAGACCCAGGCGCGTTTTTTGGCCGCCGCTCAGGATGTCCAGGGGCGTGACCGGATCCAGCTCGCGCAGTTCCAGGCCCTCGAGGATGGCCTCCATGCGGGCCTGGAAGTGGTAACCTCCACAGCGCTCCACCTCATCGAGGGCGCGATCGAATTCCGCCAGGAGGCTCTGGGGAACCGGTCCCTGGGCCATCCGAGAGGCCAGGGCCTCCAATCGCTGTTCAGCCTCGGCCAAACCCTGGATGGCGCCCTTCATGGCCTGTTCCACCGTCTGCCCCGGCGCGTATTCCAGCGCCTGCGCCAGATAGCCCAGGCGCAGATCGGCCGGCGACACCGAGACGCTGCCGGCGTCGGACCGCTCCTGGCCGGCGACGATCCGGAGCAGCGTCGTCTTGCCGCATCCGTTGGGGCCGATGAGGCCGATCCGTTCCCCCGCGTTGGCGGTGAAGGATACCCGATCGAACAAAAGACGGTCGCCGAATGATTTCGATAGATTACTGACTGTAAGCATGATGGCACTCCCTGTGGCTGCCAGGGTGTGGCGGGCCCACGGCGCCGGATGGATAGTAAGGATCGGTCCCCGGCGTGCAAAAAAGCCGTGGGCGTCGAGCGCACCCACGGCCTTGAATCCTACGGCGAAAGGATGAGGATTTACCTCACAAACGATGCACTACAGACGCCAAACAAATGGCACAGGTTGTAGCGCATCGGTTCACCTCCGGTCAGAATGATGGCCCCATTATAGCCGGGAAGGACCCAGGTGTCAAATAGAGCCCTGGAGCAAAGCACGGCACGGGGCATCTTGCGGCCCGGGTGCGCCTGTGCTACAATCGTGCCCGAGCAGAGAAGGCGAGGTCGAGTCGATCATGGGCTTTGTGTTTCGTTTGGAGGAGTACGCCCGCTATCAGGAGCGGGTGGGGGACGCCACCTACCTTGACGTCACGCGGCGCACCGATGCGGCGCGGATCGACCGCGTCTGGCGCAACTTGGAGGCAGTGGTCGACACCTACGGCGCACCCTGGATCGCCCAGGTTTGGACCAAGGACCCAGGCGGCATCGTGGCCCGCGGCGGCGCTTTGCTGGAGCGATTGCGCCAAGAGAGGACGACCCTGACGGCCCAGATCACAGTCACCGGGCTGGGAGGGACCTTCTGGGAACCGCGCGTACCCGCCCAGCCGTTCCAGGGTGTGCGCGAGCTGGCGGCCCTGCTCGGCGGGCCGGAACACCTGACCTGGCGCTACGATCCGATCCTCCCCGGCGTCCATCAACGGGAGCGCTTTGCCCGCCTGGCAGGACAGGCCGTGCGGCTTGGCATCCGCAGATGCGTCATCAACTTTGTCGCGGCGCCGGGCCGGTATTCTCGGGTCGACGCCCGCTTGGCTGGGGCTCTGCCCGGCTGGGAGCAGGGGATGCCCGGGTACGATGAGGACTGGAAGGCCGCTGTGGCTGCCCAGATCGTTGAATCGGCCACAAAGGTGGGGATAGCCGTGGCGGCCTGCGCCGAATCGGCTGCCCTCCCCGAACGGGTCCCCGGGTTGCGCCCGGCGGCCTGTGGCGACTATGAGTGGTTCGTGGCCCTCTCGGGTCGCGATCCGGGCCGCGCGCCGACCTCGGGCAGCCGCCGCGGCTGCGGCTGTGCCGCCTATTTCGACGTGGGGCTGTACGGGCAATGGGCCCGGTGTCACCGCTGCCTGTACTGCTACGCCGGGTGAGGTGGGGGTTTGACCCGTGCGAGCGGCTCTCAGCGCATGGCGAAAAAGAAGCGGATGAGGCGTACCGTTTGTTCGATTTCGACCCGGCTCAGTTGGGGAAAGATCGGAAGGGACAGGATCTGGGACGTGGCCCTTTCGGCATGGGGGCACGAGCCAGGCTCGTAACCCAGATGGGCGTAGGCCGGCTGTAGGTGCACAGGGCGGGGGTAGTGGATGTCCGAAGCGATGCCTGCACCGGTCAAATAGTGGCGCAGGGCGTCTCGAGTCTCGGTGCGGACCACGTAGAGGTGATGGACCGGTTCTGCGTCGGCGGGGGCCGTGGGCAGCGCCAAACCGGCCAGATCGGCCAGGCCGGCACGGTAGCTTTCTGCCAGTTCCCGGCGCCGGGCGTTCCAGGCATCGAGATGGGGTAGCTTGGCCCGCAGGATGGCGGCCTGGATCTCGTCGAGGCGGCTGTTAACGCCCATCTGTTCGTGCTCGTACCGCGCCCGTTGCCCCCCATGGCGCAACATGCGCACCCGCTCGGCAAGCGACGCGTCGTGGGTGACCACCGCTCCGGCGTCGCCGTAGGCGCCCAGGTTCTTGCTGGGGTAAAAGCTAAAGACGGCGGCATCGCCCCACCCGCCGACGCGCCTTTCCTGATAGCGCGCGCCGTGGGCCTGGGCGGCATCCTCCAGGACAAAGAGACCGTGGCGCCGGGCCACATCGAGGATGGGCTCCATCGGGGCCGGGCAGCCATACAAGTGTACGGGAATCACAGCCGCTGTCTGGGGGGTGATGGCCGCCTCCAACGCCGCCGGGTCCAGGGTATAGTGGGTGGGGTCGATGTCGGCAAACGCAGGCGTGGCGCCCGCCATCGAAACGGCCAAAGCGGTAAAGGTGGCCGTCAGGGCCGGCACAACAACCTTATCGCCCGGGCCAATCCCTGCAGCGCGCAGGGCCAGGCACAGAGCATCGGTGCCGTTGCCCACACCCACGGCTTGAGTCACCCCGCAGTATTCGGCCCACTCGGCCTCAAACTGCTCCCCCTCGGCGCCGAGTACGAACCAGCCGCGGGTCAACACCCGGTGGATGGCCTCATCGATCTCGGCCTGGAGGCGCCGGTATTCCCGGCGAAGGTCGCCCAGGGGAATGCGCGCTGCCATTATTTCTCCTCCCAGTAGTGGCTGCCATACTCCCGATAGTATTGAAGGCTACGGCGCAGCCCTTCTTCGAGGGAGATCTGGGGGCACCAACCCAGCTTGCTGCGGATCTTGCGATAATCGCCGTAATAGTCGCCGATGTCGATGCGTTTTCGGTTCTCGGGCCAGGGGATCAGCTTGTAGCTCCCCTGATCGGCCAACTGCACCAGCAACTGGGCCAGATGGAGAAGGTTGATGGGCTCGTTTCCGCCCAGGTTGTAAACCTGGCCGTTGGCCTGTTCGTCGGCGGCCACGCGCAGCAGGGCATCGACCACGTCGTCCACATGGTTAAAGTCGCGGACCTGACGGCCATCGCCATAGACCGAGATCTCTTGGCCCTGCACGGCCAGCCGGATCCACAGGCCCAGGAAGGTCTGGCGGGCGTCGCACACGCGCATGCGCGGGCCATAGGTGTTGGTCAGCCGCAACGAAGCCGCTCGCACGCCATAGACATTGTTGTAGACGATGTGGTACCATTCGCCGGCCATCTTGTTGATGCCGTTGACGTCGGTGGGATGCACCAAGTGGCGCTCGTCGACGGGCAAATAGTCAGCGGCGCCATAGATCTGCCGGGTGCTGGCGAACACCACCTTGACATCGGGATTGTTGGTCCGGCACGATTCCAGGATCGAAAGCTGGCTCCGGCAATTGATCTCCAGATCGGTAAAGGGATCGCGCATGCTGTCCAGGTGGCTGACCTGCCCGGCCAGATTGAACAAATAGCCCTGACCCTGCACCAGATAATCCATGCTGGATCGGTCACGCACGTCGGCAATGTTGATGCGCACCCGATCTTGAATATCGGCCACATTGAACAGATTGCCACCATATTCGGGGATCAGCGAGTCCACGATCAGGATATCGGCCCCCAGTTCAAGCAAGCGATGGGCCAGGTTGGAGCCGATAAAGCCCAACCCACCCGTGATCAGGACCTTTTTCCCCCGAAAGGCCTCGAGATACTCGTTGGCAAAGGGACTCGTGGGATATCTGCTGCAATCATCGCTCATAATTTGATTCCATAGGCTGGCTGCGCCCGGTGAGCTGCGGCCAGCGGAGTTCCCACCATAGCGCCCAGAGCTGCTGGCCTGTGCGCCAGATGCGGCGATAGTTAAAGAATTGGCTTTTACCATACGCGCGGTGGTAATGATGGACCGGCACCTGGGCGATGCGAAAGCCCGCGTCCTGGACCTTTTTCATCAGCTCGACACAGATGACCCCCGAATCGGATTCGAGTTGCACAGTGTCAAAGATGCTGCGGCGCATGAGCCGAAAGTCACAGTCCACATCGCGCAGGCGAAGGCCAAAGGCGAGCTTGACGGTCCAATGGTAGAGGCGTCCGATAATGATACGATGCAACGGATCGGAGCGGCTGATCTTGTAGCCGTTCACAAAATCGACCTCGTCGCTCCAGACCTGGTACAAGCGGGGCATCTCCCGCGGATCGTATTGGGCGTCGCCATCAGTATAGAAGATGAGGTCCTTGGTGGCGCTGCGGAACCCGGTGCGGAGCGCTCCACCGTAGCCACGATTTTGGGGATGGTGGATGACACGCAGCTCGGGGTAGCGAGAGGCCAGCTCTTCCAGCACAGCGGCGGTATAGTCGGAGCTGCCGTCGTTGACGACGATCACTTCATAGTCGTCGGTCAGTTCGCGCAGGGTCATCAGGGCGGTGAGGACCATGCTGGGGATGGTCCCCCCATCGTTGTAGGCCGGGAAAAACACAGAAATGCTGGGCTTGGTTGCTATGGGAGTCTCGCCAACCTCGTGCTGTTCGATCATGCCTCAACAGGTTCCTCCCTTGGGATGCGACGGGGATTATAACACTCTTGCTCAGGGGCGTCAAGGGACACTCGAATGCACGCGTTCTTTGCGTCCGGGCCTGATGAACGCTTGGGTTTCCCCCTGCTCTGTGGTATAATCCCCCTCCAATCGAGCCGGGTGGCTCGAGATTTTTGCAGCAGTCGTTACACAAAATGAGAGGGATCGTGGATCAACAGTTGGAGCGGATTTTGCCCACGGTGAGCAAGCCGGCGCGCTACACCGGGGGGGAATGGAATAGCGTGGTCAAAGACTGGGAAGCCTGCGATGTGCGCTGGGCCCTGGCCTTTCCCGAGACCTATGAGATCGGCATGTCCAATCTGGGCATGGCCCTTCTATACGACATCCTGAATGGACAAGAAGGGGTGCTGGCAGAGCGGGTCTATGCACCCTGGGTGGATATGGAGCAGGCGATGCGGGCCGCCGGCCTGCGCCTCTTTGCGCTGGAGAGCCACCGTCCCCTGGCCGAATTTGACCTGATCGGCTTTAGCCTGCCCTACGAACAGCTTTACACCAACCTGCTGAATATGCTCGATCTGGCCGGGTTGCCCATCATGGCGACCGAGCGCGATGCCCGCCATCCCTTGGTAATCGCCGGGGGTGGAGCGGTCTTTAATCCCGAACCGATGGCCGACTTTGTCGACCTGTTCGTGTTGGGCGACGGCGAAGAGGTCGTGGTGGATATCACCGAGGCCGTACGCCGCGCCAAGCAGGAAGGTGCGAGCCGCAAAGGCTTGTTAAGGCAGTTAGCCCAGATCCCCGGGATCTATGTGCCCCGCTTTTATGCGGTCGACTATCGCCCCGACGGCACCATCGCCGGGGTTCAGCCCACGGTGCCCGAGGCACAGATGCCGGTGCGCAAGCGGATCGTGGCTACCCTGCCACCGCCGGTGACCCGGCCTGTGGTGCCTTACATCGAGACGGTCCACAACCGGGCAGCCATCGAGATTCAGCGTGGCTGCACCCGTGGCTGCCGCTTTTGCCATGCCGGCATCGTCTACCGACCGGTGCGCGAGCGCCCCGTGGCAGAGGTTTTGGAGGCCATCGACGCCCTGGTGGCCCAGACCGGCTATGAGGAGATTGCGTTGCTGTCGCTCAGTTCCAGCGATTATCGCCCCATCGAGACGCTGATCCGCGAACTGGTAGCCCGCCACGGCGACCGGCACCTGTCGGTTTCGCTGCCCAGTTTGCGCATCGATTCGGTGTCGGTCGATCTGATGGAGCAGCTTCAGGCCACCGGGCGGCGCTCCAGCTTTACCTTTGCCCCCGAGGCGGGCACCGAGCGCCTGCGCGGGGTGATCAACAAGCCGATTGCCGATGAGGACCTCCTGGCTGTGGTCGAAGAGGTCTATAGCCGGGGCTGGAAGACGATCAAGCTCTACTTTATGATCGGCCACCCAACCCAGACCCTGGAGGACGTAGCCGCCATCGTCGATCTGGCGATGCGGGTGCGCGACGTAGGGCGGCGGGTGCTGGGGCGCAAGGCCCAGGTCCACATCGCCGTGTCGACGTTGGTGCCCAAAGCGCACACCCCTTTTCAATGGGTGCCCTTGGCTAGCGAAGACGAAGTGCGCCAACAGCAGGATTATCTGAAGGAACACCTCCGCGGGCCGGGCCTCAAGCTGAACTGGAATCGCTACCAGGAGACGCTTCTGGAGGCGGCGCTCTCCCGCGGCGACCGGCGCCTGGGGACCGTCATCCACCGGGCATGGCAGCTTGGCGCGCGGTTCGACGGCTGGGGCGATCAGTTCAAGGTCGAGGCCTGGCGCGAGGCCTTTCGAGAGGTCGGCCTGGAGGTGGGCTTTTACGCCTGGCGGCAGCCCGACCTGGAGGAGATGTTGCCCTGGGATCACCTGGAAACGGGCGTCAGCAAGCGGTTCCTGATCCAGGACTATCAGGCCTCGTTGCGTGGCGAGAGCCGGGGCGATTGCCGCGAGCAGTGCTATGCCTGTGGCATCCTGTCGGCCTTTGGTCGGCAGCGGGCCGACCTGGCGGACGATGCCTGGGGCTGCCCGCCGGTGGATAGGAACAGCGAATGACGAACGACACGCCGGTCTATCAGCGCATCCGAGTCCAGTTTGGCAAAGGGGACCCGCTGAAATACATCTCTCACCTGGACCTGGCCCGCACCTGGGAGCGGGTTTTCCGCCGGGCCAGGCTGCCTGTGGCTCATTCGCAGGGGTTTAACCCCCGCCCGCGCTTTCAGATCGCCGCGGCACTGCCGGTGGGCGTGACCGGAGAGGGCGAACTGCTCGACATCTGGCTGTCTGAATACCTACCTCCGCGGCAGGTGGGCGAGCGCCTGCGCGCCGCAGCGCCGCCTGGTCTGGGAATCGGCCATGCCGAGGAGGTCGAACTGGCAGCCCCCTCGCTGCAATCTCAGATGCAAGCCGCCGACTACCGGGCCGTGGTCCACAGCAAAGAGTCGGTCGAAGGCATCCGGGTGCGCATCCAGGAATTTCTGGCGCTGCCCTCCTTGCTGCGCCCCAGGCAGCACAAGGGGAAATGGCAGACCTATGACCTGCGGCCCCTGGTGCAGACCCTGGAGGTGGAAGCGGGGGAGGGACAGGAGCGCGTGCTTTCCATGCGCTTACAGGCCAACGCCCAGGGTGCGGGCCGGCCCGATGAGGTACTCGATGCCCTGGGCCTGGCCCCGGCGACCCGGTCGATTGTCCGAACCAACCTTTGCCTCGAGTTTGACAAATAGCCAAGAGATGATATAATTCATTTTTGCAGGCTCAGCGGCGGGGTCTTGCCGACCCCTCCGCTTATTGATGTGTTGGAACCCTAAGCCGTGGTTGGAGGAAAGTCCTCATGTATGCAGTTGTCAAGACAGGTGGCAAGCAGTACCGTGTCAGTCCTGGCGATACCATCGACGTCGAAAAGTTGCCCTACGAAGTAGGAGAGCAGATCGAGCTGCCCCAGATCCTATTGGTGGCCAAAGACTCGGCCGTCGAGATCGGGCGGCCGTTGGTGGAAGGCGCCAAGGTCAAGGCCACGGTCACTCGCCAGGCGCGAGGTCGCAAGGTAGTAATTTTCCGACATCGATCCAGCAATCGCTATCGCCGCAAAAAGGGTCATCGGCAGCACTTTACCCGGCTGCGGATCGACGAGATTGTGGCGTAACGGGGATAGAGAGGTAGAGAGATGGCACACAAAAAAGGCGGTGGCAGTAGCCGAAATGGCCGTGACAGCAAGGCCAAGAGGCTGGGTATCAAGCGCTTTGACGGAGAACAGGTGAACTGCGGCACCATCCTTGTCCGGCAACGCGGTACCAAGTTCAAACCGGGCAACAATGTGGGGCTGGGACGTGATTACACGATCTTTGCCACCATTGATGGATATGTGAGATTTGAGACGATCCGCGATAAACGCCAGCAGATCAGCGTTTACCCGGAGCGTGTGTCGGCATAGAAAGGCATAGCATGAAAGAAGGAATTCACCCCAAGTATTTTCCGAAAGCCAAGGTCGTGTGCGCGTGTGGCAACACCTGGGAGACCGGGGCTACCCAAGAGGAGATCCGCACCGACGTCTGCTCTGCCTGCCACCCCTTTTTCACCGGTGAGCAGCGCATCGTGGACACCGCCGGTCAGGTCGAACGCTTTATGCGTCGCCTGGAAAGGCGTAGCGGGGGCTCCGAGCAGGAGTCCTAGGTACGGAACGTGTGGATAGCAGAGGGCAAAGTGCGAGCT
>CAZNQW010000073.1:0-16190 GCA_964575225.1 uncultured Anaerolineaceae bacterium
TGGTGGTGGTTGAGGGGTGGATGACGGGGGTTGAACCCGCAACCACCGGTTCCACAGACCGGTGCTCTGCCTTTGAGCTACATCCACCGTGTGTACGCTTCAGTATAGCATACCCTCCACGAAAATGCAAACCATTTCGCGGCCAAAGCGAGTGCACGGAACGCGCCAGTTGGCCCCGGATCCCAGAAAATGGTATAATAGGCGCGTCAACAAGTGGGCAGGGGAGGCGAATGCAAGAACCGACCTGGAAACGCTATCTCACCGACTATAACGAAGGGTTGGGGTTGGTCTACGAGCGCCTGGTGCTCAACGACTTTCTCACCGCCCTTCAAGACGAATATCAGATCGACACGGTGCTGGAAGCGCCCCTCTTTGGCATGGCTGGGGTCTCGGGCATCAACAGCGTGGCGCTGGCCCAGGCCGGCGCCGCCGTGACCTTGGTCGACGACCACGAGAAGCGGCTGGAGGCCGTCGCTCGCATCTGGGAGGAGCTGGGGTTGCCGGCCCGGTTCGTCCACCACTCCGACTGGGGGCACCTGCCCTTTGTCGACCGATCTTTCGACCTGGTGTGGAACTGGGCAGCTCTTTGGTATCTGGCCGATCCCGAAGCCCTGTTGCGCGACCTGGTGCGCACCGCGCGCAAGGTCGTGTTCGTCGCCATGCCCAATCGCGTACAGGTAGGCTATCTGCTGCGCAAGTACCTGTTGGAGCGGGATTTTGTCAACTATGTGGACGAGCAGTGGGCCGACATCGGCCGCGTGCGCCGCGTGTTGACCGGGTTGGGCGTGCGCATTGTGCGCCAGGGGGTGTTGGACGTGCCCCCCTGGCCCGATACCGTGATGCCTGCCGCCGAGGTGCTCAAGCGGTTGGGCATCCGCTCCAAAAAGCTGGAGGGGCAGTTTAGCGGCGACTCCTGGCAGTGGAGCACCATGGCCTACTACCTGGGCCAACAACCGGATCTGTACGACCGGGTGATGCGCTATGCCTGGCTGGACCGCGCGCCGATCCCCTGGCGGCTCAAAGCCGTCTGGGCGCACCATCGCTTCCTGGTGGGGGTCAAGCAGGACGGAGCGCCGGAAGGCAGTTTCGGCTGAGATCACCGCCCGGCGGTACCTGGAGAGTGTTCATGAGAGTTCTGCGCCGTCCCATCACGACGCACATCGGATTTTTGCTGTTCTATAGCCTGTTGGCTATAGTTCTCACCTGGCCCTTGGTGCAGCATCTGGGCACCCATGTGCCGGGCAGCGACACCTGGGCCTATGACGAATACACCTTTATCTGGAACACCTGGTGGCTAAAGTACAGCTTGTTTGACCTGGGGCAAAACCCCCTGTACACCGACCACATCTTTTACCCAGTGGGTATCAGCCTGGTCCTCTATACCTTTAACCTGTTCAACGCCCTGATCTCCCTCCCCTTGCAGCCCTTTCTGTCGCTGCCGGCCATCAGTAATCTGACCTTTCTGTTGACCACGGTCCTCAGCGCCTATGGCGCCTTTTTGCTGGCCGATACCCTCCTGACCGACGAGAGGCGCAGCGCGGGCGGGGCTCGGGACGGGTCCAGGGGGGCGCTGCTGGCGGCGGGCCTGGCGGGGCTGGTGTATGGCTTTGGTTCCTATCGCATGGTCTATGCCGCCATCGGCCACTATGACATGTGGAGCACCGCCTGGATCCCCCTCTATACTCTGTTTCTCATCCGCACCGTCCGCGAGCCCAAGCTGTGGAACGCCGTGGTGGCCGGCGTCATGCTGACCCTGGCCATGCTCAGCGAGATGATCTTTGGCGTCTTTTTGGCCATCCTCTCGGCCATCCTGCTGGCCTTTGCCCTGGGCAAACGGGCCAGGCAGGAGATCGCGGGTGGCTGGCCGGCCTTGCTCAAACGGTTGGCAGTGCTGGCCCTGGTAGCCGGGCTGCTCTACCTGCCGCTGCTGGTGCCCATCCTGCGCGAGATGCTGGGCGGCTACGAGTTGGCGGGCTGGGGCGACGCTGAAAAGCTGTCGGCCGACCTGATGGGCCTGGTCACGCCCACGGCCCTGCATCCCTGGGGCGGCGACTGGGTGTCCACCATGCGCCAGGTACAAGAGGGTACCTCCCGCTTCCGGGACATCAACACCGTCTTCCTGGGCTGGGCCGGGTTGGCCTTGGCTGCGTTGGGGATGGCGCGTTATGGGCGGCGACTGGCGGCCTGGATCACCTCCTTTGTCGTTTTTTGCCTGTTTAGCCTGGGCCCGGTGCTACAGATCAACGGGCGTTCCCTCTTTGACATGGATGGGTTGGCGGTGAACGTACCGCTGCCCTTTATCCTGCTGCACTATCTGCCCATCGTCAAAGCCAACCGGGTGCCCAACCGGTTCAGCGTCGTCCTCATGCTGGCATTGGCCGTACTGGCGGCTTTTGGCGCCTACTGGCTGCTCAAAAAGCTTCGGGGCTCGCAGGTGCTGAGTGTAGGGGGCGCCGTACTATTGGCCGGGCTGATCCTCTTTGAGCACTGGTCGGTGCCGCTGCCCCTGACCGATGCCCGCATTCCCCCGGTGTACGAGCAGGTGGCCGCCGAACCGGGCGATTTTGCCATCCTGCAACTGCCCATGGGCTGGCGCAACAGCTTTGGCGTCCAGGGCAGCGAGAGCACCCAGACCCAATACTATCAGACCTACCATCAGAAGCGCCTTCTGTCGGGGAACATCTCGCGCAACCCACCCTACAAGTTCGACTATTTCCGCCGCATTCCCATTGTGGAGTCGCTGATCGCCCTGGAGACCTACGGAGAGGTCGATGCCGAGCGCAGGGCCGAGGACCGGACCACGGCCGCCGAGTTTGTGAGCTTTTACGACATCCGCTACGTGGTGGTGGCGCCCGGCGTGCCGGGACGCCCTCCCTACGTCGATACCCGCGACGAGGCAGTGGCTTACATTGAAGAGGTCCTGCCCGTCGAAAAGGTCTACGACCAGGACGATTGGCTTCTCTTTCGGGTCAACCAGCCGGTCCTGTCGGGCTCGTTCGAGGTGGATATGGGCGCCGCCGAGGCCCGAACCTGGATGGCGCAGGGGGAAGGGTGGGCCGAGGCCGAAGCGATCCAGGGCGTGAGCGCCAACTGGGCTCAGGCGCAGGGCGCCCAAGTCTTTGCCCCCACCCTTGGCCCGCAGGCCCACCGCCTGACCCTCCGGACGCTGCCCTTTGAGTTCGAGGGCGCCACTGCGCAGACGGTGACCCCCGAGATCAACGGCGAGATGTTGGTTCCGGTCACCCTGGCGTCGGGCTGGAACGAGTATGCCTGGGACGTGCCGGCGGGTTTGCTACGCCAGGGCCTGAACGACGTGCGGTTCCACGTGGCCCGGCTCGACGCGCCCGCCGACGTGTTGCCCGACAACGCCCGTGTGGGCAGCACCGGGGTTCAGACGCCGGTGACCATCGAGGTCAGCAGCGGCGGGCCCGAGGCGTTCGCCTTCATCACCCTGGGCGAGGGGGAGGACGCCGTCGATGGCTCGCTGCACCAGGCGGGGTACAACGTCGCCGTGGTCGATGCCAAGAGCGGCAAGCTGTTGGATGCGCGCGGCTTTGACACCAGCCCCGACGGCAGTGAGGACCACTCGCGGGCGTTGGCCGACTATATCGCCGCCGTGCCCGAAGGTCGGATCGTGGTGGTGGCCATGCAGGGCGACGGCGCCGCACGGTTGACCGAGGACGCCGTGGCAGCCTTTCACACCATCGGCGCCAATCTGGACCCCCGAGGCCAGACCGGTTGGAAACATGCCGTCATCGGCGTCAAGGGGGCGGGCCGGGCTACGGCTCTGGAATCGGGTGGGGCCGAACCCGGCGACGGCTGGTTGCGAGTGGCCCCCGACCGCCGCACCCTGTCCATCGCCGTCGATTGGGTCCTGTGGGAATCCGTGAGTCCATGAGCGAGGGCAACCGGGCCCGGCTCGTGGATGGGGCGCTTGCCCTTTTTCTGGCTGCGGGCGCCTTTGTCCTCTATACCCGGACGCTGGCGCCGACGGTTCTGGGCGGGGACGGCGGCGAGTTTCAGTTTGTGCCCTATCTGCTGGGCGTGGCCCATCCCACGGGCTATCCCCTGTACACGCTGCTGGGTTGGGTCTGGTCCCACCTGCTCCCGGTGGGCGACGTGGCCTATCGCATGAACCTGTTTTCGGCCTTCTGCGCGGCCTTGGCCGTGGGCGGGGCGACGGTGGCAGCCGGCCTATTACTGCGCCAGGCCTATCCCACGCTGGCGCCGGAATTGCGCCGCTTGCTGGCGGCGTTGGCAGCCGCAATCCTGGCGGTGACGCCCACTCTCTGGTCGCAAGCCGTGATGGCCGAAGTCTATGGGCTGCAAATCCTCCTGGTGGTTCTGACCCTGACCCTGGTGCTGGCCTGGGGCCAGCGGCGGCTGTCCGGCGGGACCGAGGATCCCATCGCGCGCCGCTTTTTGCTGGGGGCAGCGTTCTGCTTTGGATTGGGGCTGGCCCACCATGCTACCACCCTGTTGTTGGCGCCGGGGATCGGGGCCTATGTCTGGTGGGTGGACCGGGACACCTTCCGCGACTGGAAACGGGTGCTGCTCCCGGCAGCGCTGTGGGCCGCCCTGCCCCTTTTGCTCTACGCTTATATCCCCTGGCGGGCGCCCCACACGCCCTATCTCCAGCAGACCTTGACCGCCAATCGCGAGCTGGTTCTGTACGAGAACAACCTGACCAACCTGTTCCGATTCATCGCCGGCGGACCCTTTGGTGGCTATCTGGACTTTTCGGTCGACCTGGGCGCGCGCCTGCAGATGGCCTGGGGTTTTTTGCTGGCTGAGGTCGGTTGGCCTGGTGTGCTGTTGGCCGGGGTGGGCCTGCTTGGGCTGATGCTGAGCCGGCGTTGGGCGCTGCTGGCCCTGACGGGGGTGACCTATGGGGCCATCGTGGCCTTTAATCTGGTGTACACCATCGGCGATATCTATGTCCTGTTCATCCCCTCCTATCTGATCGTCGCCCTGTGGATCGCCGTCGGTGTGGGCACCCTGGCCCGGTGGTTGTCGCGCCGCCCTCTGGTCCGTCTGCTGCTAGTGCTGCCCTTCTTTGCGCTGCCGGTCGGGTTGGCAGCGGCGAACTATGCCGACCTGGACCAGAGCCAGAATACCCAAGCCCGCGCTCGTTGGGAATCGATCCTGGCCCAGCCGCTGCCCCAGGATGCCGTGCTGGTGACCGATGACCGGAACAACATCATGCCCATGTGGTATTTCCAGTACGTGGAGGGTGTGCGACCCGACCTGCTGGGCCTGTTTCCCCTCATCACCGAAGAGGTCGCCGGATTGGGCGACGTGCTCGATCTGGCCCTGAGCACGGGGCGACCCACCTACCTGATCAAAGAGATGCCTGGGGTGGAGGTCAAGGTTCTGGTGGAACCGGCGGATGGGCTGTGGCGCGTGGTAGGACCGGCTGCGTTGGGCGAGCCCATCCACGAGGTGGAAAAACCCCTGGCCGATACGGTCGTCCTCTGGGGATACGACCGTTCGTCGCCCGGCCCTCGCCCTGGCGACGAGTTCCCGATCAGCCTGCAGTGGGAGGCACTCCGGCCCCTGACCCAGCCCTACCACACCTTTGTGCATCTGGTGGATGGGCAGGGTCAGGCCATAGCCCAAAGCGACCGGCAACCGGGTGGCGTGTTCTATCCGACGACCCTGTGGCGCCCCGGGGAGCGTCTACGCGACGACCATCGGCTGACCCTTCCCGCGGACACGCCCGAGGGCATCTACGATCTCTGGGTGGGCATGTACGCCCTGGGGGACGATGGCGGGTTAGAACCACTGGGCGAGGCGATCCAGGCCGGGCATGTGGCCGTCAAGTGGCAGGTGCCCACCGAGTTGGGGGAGGTGGGACGGCCCTTGGAGGCCCAGTTTGGCGATGAACTCGCTCTGTTGGGCTACGATGCTGCGCTGGAGGGCGGGGCGTTACAGGTGACGCTTACCTGGCGCTGCCTTCGCCCCCCAGCCGTCGATTATTCGGTGTTCGTCCATCTGGTGGACGCCGGGGGCCAGGTGGTGACCCAGCAGGACGGATGGCCCCAAGAAGGCGCCTATCCCTTCTCGGTCTGCGACAGCGGCGAGGTGATTGTGGACCGGCGCCTGCTGCCTTTACCAGATGGCCTGCCGGCAGCCGGCACCCAGTTGCACATCGGCCTCTACCGGTTGGAATCGGGGCAGCGGCTGCCGGTTTCCGTCGGCGGGGATGCGGTCAAGGTGGATCTGGAGTTGGGCCCCTGAAAGTCGGCCCCTAGTTCAGATCCTCGAGAGTGGCCAAAGCGCGGCGGCGATAGTACCCGCCTGTATCCAGATCGGCGACGCGCTGCAGGTGCTGGCGGGCCAATGCCTTTGAGCCGGTGGTGGCGTACACGCTGCCCAGATGATAGTGAGCGCTGACCAGATACGGGTCGAGGGAGAGGGCGGTAGCCAGCGACTGTTGGGCGTCCAAGGGACTACCCGCCAGGTAATGGGCCCATCCCAGCAGATCGTGGGCCTGGGCATTTTCCGGCGCCAGGGCTACTGTTGATTGGGCGGCAGGCAAGCCCTTCTCCTCTACCCGGTACAGGTGGTCGAGGTAGAACCGGGTGAGCAACAGGGAAAAGTCGATGTGATCCTCCCCAAGGTCGGCGGCGGCCTGGTACCACTCTTCGGCCTGTTCATAGTCCCCCAACAGCAAAAAGGTCTCGGCCATTTCCACGTGAAAGGCGGCATTTTCGGGATCGAGGCGTAGCGCCTGTCCGAATGCCTCCTGCGCCTTTTCCAGGCGGCCCATATTACGCTCGTGGAGCCCCAAAAAGTAATGGGCCATCGCCTCACCGGCATCGATCTGTAGGGCCTGTTCCAACAGGTCTCGAGCCGCTGCTGTCTCCCCCAGTTGATCCAGGGTGTAGGCCAGATAGGCGCGAGCTCGGGCGTCGGTCGGGGCGACAACTGCCGCGTGCTCCAGATAGTGGCGGGCCAGCGACGGCTCGCGACGCTGAAGCAGGGCCACTCCTGCCAGCAACGCCTGTGAGCCGGGAGAGGTCTGCGCCTGGGCAGCCTCCAGCACGGCCAATAGATCCAGGTCGCCGGCCTGTTCCAGGTGGGCGACTGCCGTTTCCGGGTCGTCGGTCAGGAGCAATCGTCCCAGGAGGGCATGGGCCTCCCGGGCGGTTTCGGGCCAAGGATGGAGGGAGATGGCTCGTTCCAGCCTCTGCTGCGCCTCGTCGAACCTGCCCTGGGTGATGGCGGCCCGCCCCAGCGCCAGGAAGACCCGGGGCTCCTCGGGGGCAAGGGTGAGGGCCCGCAGCCAGGTGCGGGCGGCGGCCGCCCAGTCGCCCCGGCCTGCCTGGCTCTCCCCCCGGCCCAGCAGGGCTTCCAGGCCGCCTTGACGGCGACCGGCCTCAGCGAACGCCACCTCGGCCTCGGCCCAACGCTGCTGTTGCAGGAGGATCTTCCCCTGGCGCAGCCAGGGCAGTGGAGTACGGGGGTCCGCGCGCGCAGCCAGGCCATAAGCCTCCAAGGCCGCGCCATACTCGAGGGCACTGCGGTGGGTCTCTGCCCGGCGGACGGCCTCTACAAAGTCACGAGGGTAGGGCGTTAGGCCGAGCATCAGGACGCCCAGCAACACAATTCCCAATCCCATTCGGACCCGCGTAGCACTCATGCCATACCCTCAATCGCCCATCGAACCTCGTGGGTTTGGGCACTGCCTGGGATTGTAGCACAGATCGGCAAGGGTGACAACCGGTTAGGGCAGGGGTCCAGCAATTTGCTGTTCCAAATTTGGATGCTGTTTGCTCCTATAGCTTGCGCGGAATCGCCAGCCCCCGCGCAGTTAGCGGCGGGTAAGCGAGCACAACCACAGGGCCATATTCCCCCACCGCTACAGTGAGAAGTGCTGGGGGAAAAAGTGGAGAACTTGCGTTCAAGAGAATGTATGCTATAATCGGCCCATGCACTTGAGCCATCTATCACTACACAATGTCCGCAATTACGTGCGTCTCGATCTCGAACTCACCCCGGGCGTGACCGTTCTTCTGGGCGACAATGCCCAGGGCAAGACCAATCTCCTGGAAGCCATCTATTACCTGGCGACCAGTCGCTCGCCACTGACCGGTTCCGATCGAGAACTGGTCAATTGGCTGGCGGTGGAACAAGAGCCCCTGCCCTACGCCCGGTTGGTGGGCAAAGTGGCCCGCAGCGGGGGCCCGGTGACCATCGAGATCACCCTCACCCAGCAGAACAACAACGGCGGCCACCAAGGCAGCCGCTATCGCAAGCAGATCCGGTTGAATGGAGTCGCCAAGCGGGCCACCGATTTGCTCGGCCATCTCATGGCGGTTCTCTTTATGCCGGAGGACATCACCCTGGTGTCGGGCGCGCCGAGTGGGCGGCGCCGGTACCTCGACGCAATGCTGTGCCAGATCGACCCGGCCTACTGCCGCGCCCTGGCACGGTACAATCAGGTGATCACCCAGCGCAACTCCCTGCTACGCGACCTGCGGGAACGGGGGGGCGACCCCAATCAGCTCTTGTTCTGGGATCAGCGGTTGGTGGAACATGGAACCTATCTGGTCACCCGTCGCCGGGAGGCCTTGTCGGCTTTGGATGAACTGGGGGGTGACATCCACGCCGAACTCACCGACGGGTTGGAGCGCCTGCACATGGAGTATCAGCCCAACGTCGACTTGCCCGGCAAAGAAGGGATGGAAGAGATTGGGGCCGCCTTTCAAGCCCAGCTCCGGGGCCTGCGCAGCCGAGAGATCCCCGCGGGTGTGACGTTGGCCGGACCACACCGTGACGATCTCTGCTTTCTCATCAATGGCGTGGATGCCGGCGTCTATGGCTCGCGGGGGCAGCAACGGACGGCAGCCCTGGCCCTCAAGCTGGCGGAGGTGGCGTTGATGCGCCGTGAGACGGGCGAGTACCCGGTTCTACTGCTCGACGATGTCCTTTCCGAGTTGGATGCCCAGCGCCGCCAGTTTTTGATCCGATGGTTGAGCAACGGGCCCCAACAGGCTGTGCTGACCACCACCGATCTGCACTCTCTGCCGCAGGAATTTCTGCATCGCTGTCGGTTGTGGCAGGTGGACATGGGGCGTCTTGTGGAGATTGAGGGACAGGCCGAATAAGGGATCTCTCGCCAGAAAGATCAAGGCCGCTGAGTAGAACGGCACCTCAGCGGCCTGTTGTCCTTCTGTGGCAGGGTGGTTCTAGCCCCACTTGCCTTTCTGCACGTGTCCCTGAAGCTCGGCTTTGATCGATTGGGACAGAATCTCGGCCTGTTCCAGCGCTCGAGTGAAAATCCGAACGCACATGGGATCCAGATTGTCGTCGATGCCGTCCTCCGCGATATCCGCCACCTGCTCCAAGAGCGAGAAGAGCTGCATGTGCAGGCTGTTGGTAAATCGCGAGTTCTCTACCAGTTCCATGGCCTTTTCGTCGAGTTCAGTAAACCTCTCCTTGGGCGCATTGCACTTGGGACAATTATCGGGAGCTTCCTCCCCATCCCACACGTATCCACAGACACCACATTTCCACATTTTGTCCACCTCCTTACTGTTGTTTGGAATTTTATCAAAAGCCCGTTTCAGAGCTAGAGACCTGTTAGTAAGCACCCTCACGCAGGAGCACCTTGGGTATGGTTCTGAGCAGAATCTGGAGGTCCAGCATGGGCGACCAGTTCTCGATGTAGTAGATATCGAGCAGGACCTGTTCGTCAAAAGTCAGCTCGCTGCGTCCCGAAACCTGCCACAAGCCGGTGAGGCCCGGCGGTACTTCGAGCCGCCGTTTGTGCCAAGGCTGGTAGCGCTGAACCTCTGATGGGATCGCCGGACGGGGTCCCACAAGGCTCATGTGCCCCAATAGCACATCAAAGAGCTGGGGAAGTTCGTCCAGGCTCGTGCGGCGCAAAAAGCGCCCCACCTTGGTGATGCGTGGATCGTCCTTGATCTTGAAGATCGGACCGTCCACCTCGTTCTTGTCCAATAGATTGTCGAGTTCTTGCTCGGCGCCCGTGCGCATAGACCGGAACTTGTAACAGGAAAAGAGTTGCTCGCCCTTGCCCACCCGGATCTGGGAAAACAGGGCCGGGCCCTTGGAGTCCAGCTTGATGGCCAGGGCGATAATGCCAAAGAGAGGCAGGAGAAGGATCAGGCCCAAGATCGATAGGATCACGTCCATCGCCCGCTTGAACATCTCCTGGCTACCGCTGATCGAGATCTCGCGTACCCCGATCATGGGAATGCCGCCCAGATTGACGGTGTCCAGGTGACTGAGGGTCATCTGGAAAATGTCGGGGACGATCCGGGCTCGCACCTGTTCTCGCTCGCATTGGGCGATGATGCTCACGATCTTGCGGTGATACATCCAGGGCAAGGTGATGATGACCTCGTCGATGGCCATTTCCTTTACCAGGCGAGGGATGTTGGCTGTGTTGCCCAGCGCTTTGAAGCGGCCAATGTCGGTGTTGCCTTTGTCGGGATCGTCGTCGACAAAGCCGACGATGTGATAGCCCAACGAGGGTTGGGCCACGATGTTGCGCATCACCGTGCGGCCCACCTCGCCTGCCCCCACGATCAATAGACGATCGACGCCCAGGCCCCTCTTGTGTAGGTAACTGCGCACCATGCGCTTCCCCAGGCGGCTGATGCCCAGGAAAATGGTGGTGAGTATTGCGGTATAGAAAAAGATCAGCCGGGAGAAGAAGAAGGGGCGAAAGAAAAAGACGATGACAAAGACGATCAGAATGATGCCGGTGGCCGTTCCGGTCAGCAACCGATAGACCTCGTCAAACCACGAGGCCCCGCGCGGCTGATCGTAGACACCGCTCAGCTTGTAGATGATCAAAAGGAGTACGGTGGTGGCCAACGAGATGGGAATGAACGACGTAAAGGGGACAAAATAGGCCTCGTCGACCGAGGCGAACCATTGCAGCTCGTAGCGCATCCAATAGGCCAGGGCAAAGGCCAGGTTGATGAGCACGATGTCTGTGGCGATGATGGCGATGGAGATCAATCTCCGGTATCGCTCAAACATCCTGGGCGCCTCGAGACAGGTTCAAAGCTCGCCGGTAGCTCTGGGTTGTGTGCCTGGCCGTCTGGCCCCACGAAAAAGTGCGCGCCTGGGTCAGACCTGCCGCTCTGAGGTGGTCCTGGAGTTCTCTATCGGTGAGGACCTGTTCCATGGCTTGGGCCAGCATCTGGGCGTCGTTTGGATCGACCAGGAGCGCAGCCTGTCCGACGACCTCTGGGAGCGAAGACGCGTTTGCGGTAATGACCGGAGTGCCACAGGCCATCGCTTCCAACGGTGGCAGGCCAAACCCCTCATAGAGGGAGGGATAGACGAAAACCTCGGCCGCGTTGTACCACCACGGCAGGTCCTCAGCAGGGACATAGCCCATGAAATGAACCTCTTGAGTCAGGTTTCGGGCGGTGATCAGGGCAAAAACCTCGTCATAAAGCCAGCCCTTTCCCCCTACCAGCACCAGCGGGGGGCGTTCCTTGGGCAGTTGAGCATACGCTTCAATGAGCCCCATGACATTCTTCCGAGGCTCCAGCGTGCCGACAAATAGAAGGAATCGCTCCGGCAGCCCCTGCCTGGCCCGAAATTCGTCCACCTGATCTTTCGGTAGGGGTCGAAAGCACTCGTCCAGGCCATTGGGTATCACGTCGATCTTTTGCGGCGAAAGGTAATAGGTTCGGACCAGATCCTGTTTGGTATTCTCCGATACGGCAATCACCCGCCGCGCTTTGCGCACCGATAGATTCGTCACGAGCCGCAAATACAACCGATTGAAGGGCCGGAAGGCCTCCGGGTACAGCAGAAAACTCAGATCGTGAACAGTCACGACAAAGGGACTCGTCCCCATCACCGGCCCGACGAACGCCGGCTCGTGCAGCAGATCGACCTTTTCCCGGCGCGCCGCCCCTGGCTGAACCGCCTGCTCCCAGGCGATGCGCATGGCCGGTCGCTGTGTGGGCCACCGAGAGTGGCGCACATCGATGCCTGCTTTGCCTGTATATCGTCTCTCACCCGTAAAGACGGTATAGATCAGTGTAGGGTCGGCTTCAGGCAAGCGGCGCAGTAGCTGTTGAATGTAGCCGTTGATGCCTGCACTCCGATAGCTCTGCGCCAGTGACAAAAGATGGGCGTTCACGCCGATGCGGATCGCCCCTTGTATGTTTCTTTCCACAGGGCCATTATACCATCAGAACCCCGGTTCGTCAAAGCCAGAGAAATGTCCGAGGAGGTTCGATTATAGCGCCTGTTCAAGTTGCTTTTTCGCCTTTTTGTCGAGTATTTCTCCAGCGAGGGCATCCGATATATACTTCTCGATGGTATCTCTGGTCTGGTACTTTCGGATGAAAGCCAAGATATTCAAAATGTCCATCAAAACAAGCTTTTGCATACTCGCCCGGATACGGGAAATCTGCACATCCATAAGCCGGTCCGCGATTTTCGCGTGCAGGTGAGGTGTGTAGGGCACGATCCTGCTCAGGCCTTGAATGCATTGACGGATGGTGATGGGCTTTTCGTCGGTGAGGAGTGACAGATATTCGTCAAGGGTATCATCCATTCTGCGGTCTTGATCCCATTTTACATTGCACGCGATCAAGGTGATGCCGATATTTCTCTGATACGAGTTCTCATTCCCCAGTTTTCCCCTGAACACGTCCCAATAGGGGTATACATCGTCAGAGTAGGCCGAGCGATTCTGCAACAGGAGAAATGCCGGGTACCTGATTTCGTCGTCCTTGGTCGCCAACCATTCCACCAATTGGGGTAATTCTTCCTGGGTAAGGGACTTGGCGGCTGTCGATAGATCGTCCTTGCCGATGGATTTCAGGTGTTCAATGGTCATCATAGGTCTACCCCTTTCTGGTCTTGGGCCAGATTCGGTTTGGAGCCTTGCCGTGGCAGTCTCGCCTGCTAGACGGTCTTATGTTGGGAGAATCGGGCCACCGTCCCGATGTGAAAAGTCTGGGGCCACAGGTCCACCGGTTGCACGATGTCTAGCCGATACTCCTGCTCGACCAGGGCGCGCGCATCGCGGGCAAAGGTCGCCGGATCGCTCGACACATAGGCGATGCGCTGCGGCGCCAGCCGGGCCAGGGCCTCGATGGTTTCCCGGCCCACGCCCTGCCGGGGCGGATTGAGCACCACCAGGTCGGCCGGCCCTTCCCATTCGGCCAGCGCCTCCCCCACCGGCTTTTCCAGGAGGGTGACGTGGCCCAGATCCGCGGCGTTGGCGCCAAAGTCGGCGACAGCACTGGGCTCTGATTCCACGCCGACTACATGGGCCACGTCGGCAGCCAAAGCCAGTCCAAAGAGGCCCACGCCGCACCCAAGATCGACCAGGGTCTCGTGGCCCTGGGGGGCCAGATAGTCGCGCACAAGGGCGACCAGGGCTTCGGCGCCGCCGGTGTTGGTGGGAAAGGGGCTGGCTGCCGAGATGCGATACTCCCGCCCATCCACGTGCTCCATCAGGTGGGGAACCCCCATCAGGACAACCGCCTCGCCGTCGGCCAACAAGAGGGTGCACGACACCGGAAAGTCGACCTCGATCTCGAAATCCTGATAGTCTTCCAGCTCAAAAATGGCCAGCAGGTCGCCCGTCGCCGATCCGCAACGCAGGCTGAGGCGGCCGAGCTGAGGCCATTCCATATCCAGGGCGCTCCAAAGATCATCCAGCAGCGGGTCGAGCAGGAGGCATTCCTGGACGGGCAGCCATTGGCCATCGTCGGTGGGAAAGGCCAGGTTGCCGTCGGCGTCGATGCTGAACTGTACCTGATTGCGATAGCTCCAGGGCTCGGCCGCACCGATAATGTCCTCGACGTGAATCCCTTGCAGGCCCCCTATGCGGACCAACTGGTCGGCCACCACCTGCTGCTTGAATTCGGCCTGGGCTTCGTAGTCGATGTGCTGGAAATGACAGCCGCTGCATCGGCCGGCTCCAAAGTAGGGGCACGGAGGCGATACGCGGTGAGGGGAGGGTTCGATTACCTCCAGCAGGTGGGCCTTGGCCCAGCGGGCCTGCGATTCGAGGATCTCGACGCGGACCGTCTCGCCGGGAATGGCATAGGGCACAAAGATGACCTGCCCGGCGTGACGGCCCAGGGCAGAGCCCCCGTGGGCCATGGCTGTGAGCGTGAGCTGGATGGAATCAGGCATGGACGGCGCCTATCGTCCCAGGTCCAGCAGCAACCCGGCCAGAAGGGCGGCCTTGTGCGGCAACGAGGCCAGGTCGACCCATTCGGTCAAGGCGTGGGCGTCGTTGCCAATGCACCCCAATCCGTCCAGGGTCGGGATGCCCAAGGCCGCGGTAAAGTTGCCGTCCGACCCGCCGCCGGTGCCATCCTGCGAAAGATCCATGCCAAGGCCCTGGCCCACGCGCCGGGCGCGCTCAAAGAGGGCGTCGCCCTGGGGCGAGGGCTCCCACGGCGGGCGGTTCATGCCGCCGGTGACGGTCACCGTGGTTCGGGGGTTGACCGGCTGCAAGCCCAAAATGTCGCTGGTCAATCGCTCCGCTTGTGGGGCAGAGACCACGCGGAGATCGATCTCGGCGTGGGCAAAATCGGGCCGGGCGTTGACTACCGTGCCACCCCGCACGACCCCCACGTTGACCGTCGACCCCTGCCCATAGTCGGTCAGGGCCTCCAGGCGCAGGATCTGGTGGGCCATCTCTTCCAAAGCGCTGACGCCCTGTTCGTGGGCTGCCCCCGAGTGGGAAGCCACCCCCTGGATCTCCATGATGAACCGGCCCACGCCTTTGCGCCAGGTCACGAGGGCGTCTTCACGAGAGGGCTCCAGGACCAGGACGGCCTCACTCTTGCGGGCCTCACTTTCGATAAAGGGACGAGAGGTGGGGCTGCCCACCTCCTCATCGGCGTTGAGCAGGAAAACCAGACGATGGGCAGGCGCCCGGCCCAGTTCCTGCAGAGCCTGTAGGGCAAAGAGCCCGATGACGATGCCGCCCTTCATGTCAAAGGTGCCCGGCCCTGTGGCCCGGTTGCCTTCGATGTGGAAAGGACGCCGTTCCGTCTCGCCCAGCGCCCACACGGTATCCATGTGGGCCAGCAGCAACACCTGGCCCTCGCCTTGCCCCCACGTGGCGCGCAGATGGTCGCCGTAGGCCGTCTGGGGCAGGCGCTCGACCTGGGCGCCGAGCGCTTCAAAAGAGCGGGTCAGGGTTTCGCCCAAGATATTGACCGCCGACGGGGCGCGGCTGGGCGACTCCAGGGCCACCAACTGGGCCAGGGTCTGGATCATCGCTGGTTGTTGCGATTGGAGATAGTCTACGATTTGATTCACGCCTTCACCTCAATGCTGTAGGTATCATACGCCAGCTCAACCCCCTGGGGGAGCTGGGCCGAGATTTCCTGATAGTCCACGGTGTGCGACAGATGGGTCAAGAGAGCGCGGGCCGGTTCCACCTCCCGGATCAGCGCCAGGGCCGAAACGATATCCATGGACGAGCGCTTCCACAGGTCCGCGGTTTCGTAGTAATGATGGGCGCCCAGGATCAAGAGATCGAGGCCCTGAATCGCCTGGCGCACCTCGGAACTGGCTTGCAGGATATCGGGAATATAGGCCGCGCGCAATGCGTCGTAGGCGAACAGGTAGCCATAGGCCATGCCGCCGGTTCCATGGTTGACGCGCAGGGCGCGCACTTCCAACCCCCATAGACCGATCGTCTCGTCGCCGATTTCCTGGGGCTGCCAGGTTCGGCTGTAGCTCTTGTCGCGCCACAGGTGGTCAAAGCGCATGTGCAGGGTCTCCATCACGGACGGCGGTGCATAGACCGACAGGGGGCGACCTGCCTCGCGCTGGGCCAGGGCCAGGGCGCTCGTGCCGAGGATGTGGAACTCATGAGCGTGGGTCACCAGCAAAGCATCAAAATAAGACAGCCCGACGCGGGTAGCCTGCAGTCGGAATTCGGGGGCTGAATCGACCAACACTGCCCGCTCGGCAAAGGCAGGCCCATACTGAATGGCGATGGAGGGACCGGTCCGGTAGTTGCGGCAATCCGGCGACAAGGCCTGCCGGCAGGTGTCACAGGCGCAGCCCACGCGGGGCACTCCGTGCTGATCGCCGCATCCCAAAAAGGTGATTTTCATGGCGTGGTCCTGCACGGATCAGTCAAGGTCTGTGTGCCGCCCGAAGGATGATGCATCGTGGCTTCCTGTGCGCGTACGGTTGGGCCTAGG
>CAZNQW010000074.1:0-16040 GCA_964575225.1 uncultured Anaerolineaceae bacterium
TACACCCTATCCTACACTCTTTCCCTACACGACGCTCTTCCGATCTGATTGTATCGGCCACGCCCATCCCCGGCAACGAGGAGCTGGTCAACCGCACCATCAACAATCTCTTTCGCGCCGGCGCAGAGGTCTTTCACCACGAGCGGATGCAGGTGCACGTGTCGGGCCACGCCAGCCGCGAGGAGCACAAGCTGATGCTCAACCTGCTGAACCCGCGTTTCTTTATCCCCATCCACGGCGAGTACCGTCACCTGGTTCACCATGCCCGCATCGCGGAGACGGTTGGCATTGCCAAAGAGAACATCTTTGTGGTCGAAAGCGGGACCGTGCTCGAATTTGGCCCCGATTGGGGAAGGGTCAACGGCCAGGTCACCGAGGGCCACGTGATGGTCGACGGCGCCGGTGTGGGAGATGTGGGCCATGTGGTGTTGCGCGACCGGCGCTTGCTATCCAACGACGGGTTTGTGGTGGTCGTCATCGCCCTCGATGCCGACAGCGGCGAGGTCGTCCAGGGACCCGAGATCATCACCCGGGGATTTGTCTATATCCGGGAATCGGAAGACCTGATCGAACAGGCCGCTCAGCAGGTGGTGGAGGCTTTGGGACGCGGCGGACCCCGCGAGATCGCCTCGGCCAAGATCCGAGATTGCCTGGCCGATTTTCTGTACCAACAGACCAAGCGCCGGCCCATGATTCTGCCGGTGGTGTTGGAAATTTGACGGGCTGAGGGCTGCAGGTGGACAAAGCCTCAAAGTAAGCAGGAAAAAGGCAGGACACGGCCCACCAGCCTCTGTCATGCCCGCAAAAGCGGGCATCCAGATAAATGGGCCCCCGCTTCCGCGGGGGCGACGGTCTTTTTTGCCCCGGCAAGGCTTCGATCCTCCAGCGAGCCCGTGCGCCGATCCAATGCTTCTCGAATTGTGTAATTCGATGCGTAGAGTCAGGGCTATGCCGCGCCCACACAGATCCTCTGGCTAGAGCCGGCGCGGCCCAGCCGCCGCCCGGGGTGGGGCCTCCTCAGCGCCCAGAATAGGCTCCCGCCAGGCGACCCATTCCTCCCCGGTCGGCCACAAGGCCCCTGTTTCGTCATCCACCTTCTTTTCGTCTTCCTTGGGCTTGTGAATGACGTAGAAGCGCACCTTTTCGCTTTCTGTCTCGTTTCCGGCGGCATCAAAGGCGACAATGTGCACCAGGTGCGACTCGGTGATCACGCTACCGCTGGCAATGACCATCATTCCATTTTCCCAGGTCTGGGTGACGGTTTTCGTATCGGGGCTCACCTCCACCCAGGTCACGATCACCTGTTCATCGGCCCGCGAACCATCGGGCATGGTGATGGGGCGGGTCTCCATCACGGGCGCCATGCCGGGATTGGGCCGGCGGGCCTTCATCTCCAGAACCCACTTGATGCCATAGGGCTCGACCACGCTATAATCCAGCAGTCGGTCATCCAGGTAGAACTCGACCTTGTCGATCTGGACATTGTCGCTCACATCGGCCGTCAGGTTGGCCCACTCGTCGGACTCGAGCACATAGACCCGACCCTCCCAGGGATAGCCCACGCTGGCTGTCGGCGGTGTGTTGTCCACAGTGACATAGCTGGTCGCCCGCCGAAAGTTCTGACTGTGGTCGACCACCGTAAGCTGCAAGGTGTACAGCCCATCCTTGAGCCCCCGCACGTCCCAGAACTCGAGGACGTTGTTGTCCACCTGATCATAGTGATCGCCACCGATCTGGCTCCAGGCAGAGGGGTTCAAACCCTCGCCAAACTCCAAGCGGTAAAAGTGAAAATCGCCCGACCGAGCATTTCCGCGGATGGGCACCACGCCCTTGACGTAACCACCCAAGGTCGGACTCAACACCACCACCTCCCCCCCTTCGGGGGTGCAGCCATAGATCTCGTCCCGCTGGGTGGGCGGCTGGGGAATCCCCTGCTCTCGCACCCAGTCGGCGGCCTCGGGTGGATAGATTTCATAGACCCGCTCCTCCACCAGTTCGGGCGGGGTGCAGGCTGTGGCCAATTTGCCGCTCTGGCGGTTAACCCGCTCGACCCGGTGCACGTTGCAATATTCGGTCGGTTCGGTCCCCTCGATGAACAGGGCCCGCACCCGGTTGGGGCAATGCTCGTTGGGCAACAGGCCCGAGACCGCGCATACCTCGACGGTTTTTAAACCGGGCGGCACCGTAAAGTTTTCGACCACCTCACCCAACAGGCGCTCGGCATAGCCTTCGTTATAGATCCGTTCCATGACATTGTGCCAGATAGGGGCGGCGCCTCGCGAGCTGGACACCCCTTCCATGGGCGTGTTGTCGTTGTTGCCCACCCACACCCCCGTCACCAACTGGGGGGTGTAGCCGATGGTCCACACATCCCAAAAATCGGTCGTGGTACCCGTCTTGGCGGCGGCGGGCCGGCTCAGGCGCAGGGCGCTGTTGGAGCCAAAGGCCGCCGCGCGGGCATTGTTGTCCTTGAGAATGTCGGTGACCAGATAGGCTTCTTGGGGTGAAAGCTCGCGTCCATCGGCCAGGACAATGTTTCGGGATTCGGGGCTGGAATACTGCCACAACACCTCCCCGCTGGCGTCCTCCACCCGCAAGATGGAAACCGGATCCAACTGTCGGTAGCCGGCTCGGAGGTTTTTCGCGGGCTGCCCCGTCATCACCCCGCCGTTGGCAAAGACGCTGTACGCATAGACCATATCCAGGAGCCAGATCTCGCCTCCGCCCAGCGTCAGGCTCAGGCCATAGTAATCCAGGTCCTCATTCAGGGTATTCAAACCCATAGCATGGGCGGTGCGAATGACATTGCCGATGCCCACCATATCCAACACCTTGACCGCCGGGATGTTGTAGGACCGGGCCAGGGCGGTGCGAAAGCTCTGAGCGCCGTGATACTTGCGGTCATAGTTCTCGGGGCAATAGGGCGGGTTGGGATAATCGTCGAAACAGGAATGGACATCCATCACCATTTCGGCGGTTGTGTGGCCCTGGTGAAAAGCCGTCACATAACTAAAGGGCTTGAAGGAGGAGCCGGGTTGCCGGGACGCCACTGCCACGTTCACATTGCCGTCGATCTCTTCACTCCAGTAGTCGATGCTGCCCACCATGGCCAAGATCTCGCCGGTGCGGGCGCGCATCACCACCACGGAGGCATTGCTGACGTCGTCGCCCGCCTCTTGCAACTTTTCCACCTGTTTGCGGGCTTCTTCCTCTGCGATGCGGTTGATGTCCAGGTCCACAGTCGTGTACACCTTGAGGCCCCCGCGATACAGGACGTCGGTCCCATACATGTCTTCCAATTGCTTCCGCACGTACATGGAAAAGTGGGGGGCCAAAATGTCGTACCGCTTGAGCATAGAACTGTGGATGCTCAACTGCTCGGCATAAGCCGCATCGGCTTCGGTCTGGGTGATATACTCTTCGGCCACCAGCCGATCCAGGGCGATCTTTTGCCGCTTCTTGGCCTGATCGGGGTTGTCGATCGGGTTCATGGCCGGATACTGGACGATGGGCGCCAGCATGGCGCACTCGGCCAGGTTCAGCTCATAGGCGTGTTTGCCGAAATAGACCTGAGAGGCGGCCTCGACGCCAATGGCCCAGTTCCCATAGTAGTTGGTGTTCAGGTACCATTCCAGGATCTGATCCTTGGAGTACAGGCGCGAGATTTCCAGGGCCAGGATGGCTTCCCTGATCTTGCGGGAGTACTTGATTTCGTAGCGTTCTTCCTCGGGGATGAGGATGTTCTTGATAAGCTGCACCGTGATCGAGCTGCCGCCCTGAACCTGCCCGCCTTGTAGATTCAGGAGAAAGGCGCGGGCAATCCCCATCGGGTCCACGCCCAAGTTGCTGTAGAAGGTCTTGTCCTCCAGGGCGATGGTTGCGTTGCGAAAGTGCTCGGGGATCTGGTCGAGGGGCAACAAGGTGCGATCGCCCGTGCGGGGATCGATAACCTCCATCAACAACACCTGGCCCGTGCGATCATAGATCTTGGTCGTCTCAAACTGCTCTTGGGCCGTCACAATCTCGTTGGGGTCAGGTAGGTCTTGGGCAAAGTAGCTGTACACCCCCGCCGCCGTGCCCACACCCAGCAGCAGGGTCACCACAGCGCCCAGGAGCGTCACCGCAAGCAGGCCGCCCACAATCTGGAGGGCCATCTTGCTCCCTCCCCCTTTGGCCCGCTGGCGGACTCGCTTCCGCTGGCGCATGATATAGATCCGTTCCTCAGCGTTCATACCTCAGCTCCAAACTACACTTTGAAAGCTATCTTTAACCTTCCTACGACAAAGGGGCAGCAGATCGCCCGGCGATCTCTCCCCCTTCTCCACTGAACTATGGTACCAGAAAACAAGGCAAAGCGCAAGCTAGAAACCATCACCCACCAGGGCTGTTGCATTGTCTCTTGACCGATGTGATTTGGTTGGGCTCCGCGCCCCGTCCTCGGGGCGCGGTGGTCTGCCAGGTGTGCAGGCCGCCCCCGAGACGGGGGCGGCGAGCTCCAAACTAGATTGACTGGCCGACTTTGCAACAGCCCTACATCACCCACGCACCGGCTGCCCACCGTCCAGCGTGCGACTACCCCACGGATTCCCCTTCTCCCCCTTAGATGCGCCGGATGTGCTGCATCAGGCGCAACATCTGTTTGCGCCGCTCATAGTTGGCATCGGGACTCACTTCCAGTTCAGGCTCGCTCATGGGCACCGCATTCAGCAGGCGGCCCAGCGCCTCGCTGTCGGCGTACCAGTGCAACAGGCCACAAGTGGGGCAGAACCAACCGTAGGCCGTCACCTGGATCGCCTCGTGGCCCTCCCCCGACTGGGCTCCGTCCCGTGTCAGTTCGATCTTGGGCCGAAAAGGCCCCACCAGGTCTATGCCACATGCACTGCATCGCCTTGTTTCTTCCATTTTTACATCCGTTCTTTTATTTCCAGGCTTGGGGATCATTATACCCCAGGCCCGTTCAAAAGGCAAGCAACGACCCCCATGCCCTCAGGCCCTGTCAAAGTCGCGTGCTGGCTCCAGTTGCTCCTCCAAGGAAGCACACCGCAGCTCGTAAGAGTTCCCCCTAACGTCATGCCCGCCGCGAGTACTCTCGCGCCTAAGCACCTGTGTACCCACAGGCAGCATCCATTTTGGGCCACAAGGCGTATGGACCCCCGCCTTCGCGGGGGTGACGCGCCGGTTGCCAGGGTTGCCACTTTTTCAAAAGGACTTACACAGGGCCCTACCCATGCCCTATACTGGGCATCCGCGATGGGATCGGTAGGGACGCTGCGGGGGTGGCCTGTTGTACGGGCGGGAGTGCGTCGCAGACGACGCGCGAAACCCGCCCGTACGGTTGGGCGAAAATCATGCGGGATCGCCAGATCCCGCGCGAACGCTCAGCAGCAATGTGGGGTTCTCGCGGGCTATACCGAGAATTGCGGACCCCTACCAGCGCCCACTTGCCAGTTTGCAATGAGTCGAGTATAATGAGCGGCGTTCTACAGTTACTGAATTCGAACCACCAGCCGCGCCTTTTTCCAGAGATTTTCCAGGTCATAGTAGGCGCGAAGTCCAGGGGAAAAGATGTGCACCACAACGCTGCCAAAATCCACGAGCACCCATCCCGACTCGGGCGCCCCTTCGACGTGGAGCGGGCGGCTGCCGCTTTCGCGGGCCCTCTTTTCCACCTCGTCGACAATCGCCTGGAATTGGGGAGTGCTTTCCGCGTTGGTCAGCACAAAAAAGTCGGCCAGCAAAGATACGTCGGCCATGTCGAGCAGAACGGTATTGGAGCCAAACCGTTCCGAAATGGCGTCAACAATCACATGAGCAAGTTCTTGTGGTTCCAGGGTTCAACCTCCTTATGATCGAACAAAATGGTTCGGGCGAGCATCCCCGACGGGCGGCTAGCCCGGCTTGCGGAGCTGCGTCACGGTTTTTTCCATGTGCTCCCAGTGGGTGCCGCGCCAATAGACACGGTGGCATTGGGGGCAGCTCTTGAATCGGCTATGGGTCTGGGCGATGTACGGCGGCACCCGCGATCGCGCCTCTTCAGGGTCCAGCGTTTGCAGGTGCTCGTTGCACACCGGACAGCGCGAAAAGGTGTGATTCGGTTCCAGATCGAGTTCGTCCAGAACCTGGCGCAACTGATCTTCCAAGGTCTCGCTCTCGATCAGGAGCACCCGGACACCCCGCCGCAGGGCCAGTTGGTGGTCCCGGGTGAGGAGTACACGGTCTTCTGCCCGGCACAGACGCACCAGATGGTGATCGTCCCAGGTTGAATCAAAGAGCGCATCAAAACCCAGGATGCGAAGCCATTTGGCCAAGGTGCCCAGCATCGCATCAACAACAAATCTCATGAATACTCAAGGTCCTATGTTCAATACCCAATTTTCTCTACTTGCACTGTTAATTCCCACCGGCCTGATCCTCCTTGCGGCCGGCGCCCTGCGGGGCCGTCGTCCCACCCAGGCCGCCGTCGCCGGGTTGGGCGCCCTGGCGCTGGCGGCCGTGGCCTACTGGGCCTGCGGCTTTGCCTTTCACATGGGCGGCGTCGGCCTGGTCAGCAGCCTGCCCGGGCTGGAGGGCCTGGTGTGGGAATGGGCCTCGCCCCTGAACCTGGAATGGGGCGCCCTGGGCCTGCGCGGCTTTTTCCTGCTGGATGAGGCTTCTACCGACGCGGCCCTCAGCCTCTACCTGGCCTACCTGCCGACGGTGGCCATGGCCACCCTGTTCCCCCTGCTCACCCTGCGCGAACGGATGCCCGGCTGGATCGCCGCGTTGGGCGGATTGCTCATCGCGGCGCTGGTCTACCCGGCCGTGGCGAACTGGATATCGGGCGGCGGCTGGCTGATGCACATCGGCCATACGCTGGGCATGGGCCACGGCTACATTGACCTGACCGGCGCCAGCACAGCGGCGGTTGTCGGCGGCGTCGCCTCGCTCCTGGGCATCCTCTTTTTTGGGGGTCGCTTGCCCCCCACGCCCGAAGAAGAGCCCCCCGCGCTTCCACCTGCCCACCTGCCCATCCTGGCGGTGGTGGGCGCCATTCTGGCCCTCATCGGCGCCATGAGCCTGGTGAGCGCGAACCCGCTCCTCACCGAGGCCGGGCTGGTCACCCCCCGCAGCGGGTTGAACCTGGTTCTGGCGGCAGCCGGCGGCGCCCTGTTGCCCTGCCTCTATACCTGGTTCACCACCGGCGCGGCCGACTCGCTGATGGCCGCCCGGGGCGCTGCCGCCGGGGTATTCAGTGTTGCCGCGGCCGTAGCCTTTGTGCCCCCCTGGGCCGCACTGGCCCTCGGTGCGGCAGCTGGGGTGTTGGTGCCGCTGGTGACCTACTTTTTCCGCTACGTTCTGCGCATCCAGGACCCCACAGGCGCGCTGCCGGTCGGTCTCCTGGGCGGAGTCCTGGGCGTGCTTGCGGCGGGCCTGTTCGCCGACGGTCTGCTGGGCCAGGGCTGGAACGGCGTGGGTTTCGACAGCCACCTGGGCATCGAGGGTCAGGGCGTGACCGGTCTCCTCTCGGCTCCGGGTCTGGCGGTCGATTGGCCCGGGCAGTTCAATGCCCAACTCGTGGGGTTGGCTGCCACCGCAGGGCTGACTGCGGCCCTGGCCGGCCTGCTCTTTTTGGTTTTCAAAGTGCTGCTGGTGCTGTGGCACCGGATGCCCGCCCCCGAACCAGAGGAAGAGGGCTAGTCGGTTGGGCTCGTTTGCCCCTTGGGCGCCCCCGAGACGGGGGCGCTGAGCCATACTTTTCCCCGGCTCTCAGCGCCCGTGCCACGCTCAGACCGGATCGGAATCGGTGGGGTCGATGCCGCGGGCCAGGGCCACCGCCCAGGCCACAGCTTGCCGCGGGGTGCGGGCCACGATCATGTCCTGCACCGGCTGGCCGTTCCGGGCCAACTCCCACGTATCGAGCCCCACCACCGGCTTGCCCATCTTGAACGCCAGCCCAATTTCCGAAAGGGTGCCATAGCCCCCCGCCAGGGCGATGACGGCATCGGCCGAACGCACGACGACGGCATTGCGGGCATTTCCCAAGCCGGTGACAATGGGTAGGTCGACGAACGGGTTGGCTTCGCTCCGGTCGTTGCCCGGCAGAATCCCCACCGTAAGGCCGCCTTCGGCTTTGGCCCCCTGGCAGGCGGCCTCCATCACGCCGCCGCGCCCGCCACAGATCAGAACGACGCCCCTCCGGCCGAGTTCCTGCCCAATCTCCCGGGCCTGGGCAGCCACTTCTGGGCTACACTCTGCCGCCCCAATGACGGCCACCATCAAATCGCCCATCGCTACTCCCCTCCCAGCTCGGGCGAGGAGAGGGTCGTATAGACCGCGCCACTGGGCCGGAGGTCACTCTTGATGAGCGAAACCCGCGTGACCCTCATCTCAGCTAATGTGTCAACCAGGCAGACTGCCACCACCTGGCCAATCTCGCGCACCTCCGAAGGGGAGGCATAGCGCTGGACCCGGCCCAGCGTCAAATGGGGCTGGAACGGGCGGTTCTCGGTGGGAAAGCCCAGCGGCGCCACCTGGGCCTCGACCGCCTTTTGCAGGGCGGCCAATTGCCCTGTGGCCTCTTCCAGGCCAACCCACACCACACGTGGGCGCCGGCTGTTGGGAAAGCAGCCCATTCCCCTGACCGTGCAAGTAAAGGGACGGCTCTCGCCTGCCGCACGGGCGAGGGCGTCGCGGACCGCCGGAATTTGCTCGGCAGGCGTATCGCCCAAGAACTTTAGGGTGAGATGAATCCCCTCGGGAGCGACCCACCGCACGCTCCGGGGCGATAGCTGGGCCCGGAGTTGCTCTTGCAGGTCCAACAGATGGTCTTTTATCGATTCGCTCAGCTCGATAGCGATAAAGGTGCGCAGCAGGTTCACAGCTTTGGGCCTCCGGCTACCCCGATCGTCGCGGTCTGTTGCTCTCTACCCAGGCCGAGCACGCGCCAGGCGTTGCCGCCCAACATCCGCCGCAGGGTAGCCGTGGGCATGCGAGCCGCCTGCATCTTGGCCAAAAAGGACCTGGGGCCAATCAAAGGAAAGTCGGTGCCAAACAGGACCTTGCCCGGCGCCCAGCGAGCCGCCAGCGAAAAGATGTCGTTCTGATAGAGAAAGGGCGAGGCCGCCGTATCATAGTACACGTGGCCCATCACCCGCGACACCTCGGGCATAAGTTCGTAAAAGATGGCGCCTCCCCCCCAGTGGGCACAGACGATGCTCGCCGTGGGAAACAGGCGGGCAAACCGAATGACCTGGTCGGGGGTCACGGTGCCCTTGCCCGGGTAAAGATGGCCCACCGGCTCGCTGCAATGGGTCAAAAGAATCAGATTGTGCGCCTGGGCCACCTCGACAATGGGGGCCATGATCCGCTCGTCGTCCAGGCGATAGCCCTGCCCATCGGGCATCAGTTCGCCAATGCCGACCAATCCGCCGGCCACACAACGCTCGATCTCGCGCACCGCCTCGTCCCCGTGGGCTGGATTGACGACGCAAAACCCGATCAAGCGGTCGGGATAGCGGGTGACCGAGGCCATGACATAGTCGTTGTCGTAGCGGCAAAGGTCCATCTCTCGCCAGCCAAATCCAAACACCACCGCTTGATCCACGCCGCCTCGGTCCATGGCAGCCATCAGATCCTCGGCAGTGCTCAACCGCGATTTGGGGTTGGCGTACAGATCCCGAAACCAGGCGTCGCGGACCAGATAGTCGTCGCGCCGGGCAATGATCTCGGGTGCCGTGATGTGCGTGTGAAAGTCGATGATCATCCTTGCTCTCCGACCGGATTATAGCACAAGCGGGGCCAATCGCCAAGTAGAAATGCGCGGGCCAAATGGTTTTCTCGAAATAACGGAAGCGCTGTAAAGAGATTACCGGCCGTCAGGCCGCAGGGTCTGACGGCTGTGAAGTTTGAGGCGTGGGTGGAGCGGTCAGGGCCTCGAGATCCCGCGTCAAATCATCGCGGATCAGGCCAACCGGCACAATGCCGATGCGATAGGCCGCCGAAGCCAAGGAATGAGCGGTAACGGGGCCAGCCAGGAGCAAGAAGGCAATGAGCACAAGTCCCTTGCCCACACCCAGGGGCGTCCAGACGACGGCCGCTACCAGAAGCCCGACCACACCAAAGACGCCCACCTTGCCGACCGCATGTAATCGAGTGTAGACATCGGGCAAGCGTATATAGCCCAGCACCCCGAGCGTCGAAAGGAACGTGCCCAAGACCACAGCCAAGATAGCGATCAGTTGCAGAACGAATTCCACGGTAAACTCCCGAACCTCAAGCCGCTCAATACATCTGCTCGTCGGCCAAATATTTGGCCAGCGCGATAATGCTGATAAAGCCCAATGCCGCCAAACCCAACGCCACGTCAATGAACATGCTGTCCCGCTCGACAAGGGCCAACAGCACCAGGATGGCGAGGGTCAGCGTGCTCAGCAACTCGGCGCCCGTCAACCGGTCGATGACATTTTCCCCAAACCACACGCGCCACAGCACCACGGCCAACAGGCCTGTGTGAACGAGCAAAGCCAGATACAAGGTATAGTTCAGAATGGTGGACATGAGTGCACGTTTCCTCAAAATGGGCAAACTCGCCCAGGAATCACAGGCCTTGCCTACGGAATGATCTTGCGCAGCAGGTTGCGGCGAAGGCGTTGCGCTTCGACGACATATTCACCAGCATGGGTCGCATCCAGAGCATGGGTGTACATGGTCCCATCCTGGCCGATCTCGACCACCATTTCGCCCGGCGCCACGGTGATGGCATGGGCGCTGAGGGCGGTCGCCAGCTCAGAACTGCACCCCGAAGGGATGGCGATAATGCCAGGCTTGACCGGCAAGGCCGGGTCGAGCACGATGCGGGCCGTAGCCACACCGCTTTTGGCCACGTCCACAGCGATGACCAGGATATAGCGGGCCAGGGCCCACAACGCCACCGGCAGGTCGCGCAGCTTGAAATTCCCGCGCGGAGGGTTCAGCACCAGGGTTAATCCTGTGGCCACCAGCAGGCCCAGGACCAGGTTGCTCCATTCCAGATTGGCCGTGAGGGCCAGATAGATCAGCCACAGACCCACAATCATCCAATAGGCCATTTTCTCAACCTCCCAGCACGGCCCGAATATAGGCCTGAGGGTCACCCAACCAGGCAGCCGTGGCCTGGGCCAGGCGGATGAGCGGGTCGGGCCACAGACCCAGCACCAACACCGCAGCGATGAGCAAGGCTGGGGCCAGCAATCGGTCACCGACCGGTTTGACCTTGGCCTCGTCGAGGGGAGACTGCCACCAGATGCGTTGAAAAGCGCGGATCACATAGATCAGCGTCAGGACGCTGACCAGGCCGACGCCGGCAAGAGTGGTGAACTGCCCCGCCTCGATGCCGCTGCGGAAGAGCATCATCTTGCTGATAAAGCCGTTGGTGGGCGGAATGCCGATCAAGGCCAGCCCGCCCAGGAAAAAGAGTACACCGGCGCGCGGCATTTGCCGGCCCAGGCCGGTAATGACATCGAAAGCCGCCGTCTTGACCGGTGCGCGACTGGCCACTGCCCCGGCCAACATGAGCAAAGCGGCCTTGATCAGGCTGTGGTTGACGGTAAAGATGAGCGCCGCAGCCAGAGCCAGAGGCGTGCCCCAGCCGATGGCCACCAGAATGAATCCGATCTGCGCCAGGGTCGAATAGGCCAGCAGGCGCTTGGCATTGTGGGTGCCGGCTGCGCTCAACCCGCCGTAGAGAATGCCCGCCAGGCCCAGCGCCACCAGCAATCCGCGCACAGCCGGCGCCTGCTCGACAAAGAGCAGGGTGGTCATCCGCAAAAACCCATACACGCCCAGTTTGACCACCACCGACGATAGCATGGCGCTGACCGCCGTGGGCGAGGCGGTGTGAAAATCGGGCTGCCAAAAGTGAAAGGGAGTGACCGCACTTTTGACCATAAAGGTGGCCGTAAGAAGGGCGATGGCCAGGGGCAACAGGGGCGCCGCTGGATTGGCCTCAATGCGCCACGCCAGGTCGGCCAGGTTGAGGGTGCCGTACGAGACGTACAGACTCCCGACAGCCAGCAGGAGAAAGGCAGAGGCGAGCAGACTGATGTAAAAGTACTTGAAGGCGGCCTCGACGCCCAGGCGGTCGTCGGAAATGGCCGTGAGAATCGCCCCCGAGAACATCATCAGTTCGGAAAAGACATAGAGGTTGAACAGATCACCGGTCAAGAAGGCCCCGGTGAGGCCCACAGCCAGCGTCAGGAAGAGAGGGTAGAAAGCCGGGTAGCCCACCACCTGATCGCGGCTGCCCAAAGCATAGAGGATGCCCGCAACCAGCACCGTCTGGCTCATCACCGCCATCGTCGCCGACAGCAGGTCGGCCACCAACGAGATGCCAAAGGGCGCCGGCCAACCGCCCGATTGAAAGACCACCGGCTGCCCGCTCGACCAGACGCGAGCCAGCAACCAGCCACTGCTCGCCAGGCTGCTGAGCATAATCACCAGGGCCCAAGCCCCCTGCAGAGCCGGTCGCCGGCGGAGTAAGACGGCCACAGCGGCGCCCAGCAGGGGCAAGAGAATGGGCAATAGGGCCAAGTGCTGATCCATAGCAGGGCTCACCCTTGCAACTCGTTGATTTCGTCCAGGTCGCTCGTTCGATAGCGAGCCGACAACACGTACAGCATCGACAATACCAGAGTGATGGACGCCATGCTGATCACGATGGCGGTCAGGACCAACGCTTGGGGCAACGCATCGCTCCGCTGGCCGATGGCGTCGGTGTAGGCGGGTACCACGCCCTGATAGGCTCCCGTGGTGAGCAACAGCAGGTTGATGGCATTGCCCAGGAGGATCAGGCCAATGACCGAACGGATTACATTACGGCGCAGGATCTGAAAGATGGCTATGCCAAACAGGGCTCCTATGGCCAAGGCGGTCAACATCTCCATTAGTCTTGCTCCTCTTCGCCGGGATGGCCCAAGGTGTCCAACATATAGGAGGCGCTGCCCAAGACCGCAAAGCAAATGGCAACCTCGAACAAAAACGAGGTACTCAGGCTCACCCCGCGGGGTAAGGGCAGGCCCAACTCCTGGCCGAAATCGACGTGGCCCAGGAACGAGCCGGTGATTGCGGCCGCGACCAAGGCGGTCAGCACAGCCAACAGAATTCCGCCACCAATAAAAGGCGCCGAACGAAGCCAGGCCAGTCGCGTTCGGACCTGATAGTAGCCAAAAACCACGTACCAGAAGCCCAGGGACAAGCTGATGATCACCCCGGCGGTAAAGCCATCGCCCGGTTGGTCATGGCCGTATAGGATGTGAACCACAGCCAAGACCATCGAAATCGGCAGCGAGACGTAGGCCAGGGCATGGATAAAGGGCGAGGTCTGGAGCCCCCCAATGCCCAACGTGGGCAGCGGGTTTTCCACCGCCGGTGACAGCCTCTCTAAGGGATCGCCCGCTTTCCGGGCGGCAAAGCGCAACAGGGCACAGACGCCAAGCCCGGCGATGCCAAACACCGTGATTTCGATCAAGGTATCGAGGGCGCGAAAGTCGACGATGGTGGCGCCCACAATGTCTTTGGCTCCGGTCAGGATCTTGGCGCTTGCCTCGTAGAACGGGGTGACGACGCTTTCGCGGGGGCGGGAAGTCAGCGCCTCCAAAGCCAGGAGAGAGACGATGCCGCCCGCGCCGATGGCGATCAGCACATCGCGCACCAGGCCGGCTCGACTTTGGAGAAAGGTCAACTTCCAAGCGCGGCGCCGCTGCTCGCGAGGCAGGCCGGTGAGGGCCAGCACCAGGACCACCATCGCCAGAATATCTACGACAAACTGCACCAAAGCCACGTCTGGATCGGGTTCCAGGACGATCAGCACAGCCACCCCCAACCCCGAAACCGCCAGGGCGACGATGGCCGAAAAATCGCGCCGCAGGCTCACCGTGGCGGCGGCGGCCGCTACGGTGCCTACCAGGGCAAACACCCGCAGCACAACCAATTCCCCCTGGAAATCCATGCTGGGCCAAGAGAGAGAGGACAGGCCCGCCCAGTGGGATAGGCCGCCAAACCCGGCTACCAGGGCAATGGCGCCGATCAGGATCACCCTGAGGTAAGCGCGCAGCCGCCCACCCTGGAGCCTGGTTGCTGCCAGAGCCGCTCGGTCGATGAAGGCCAGGGCGCCCACGTAGAGGGTGTTCAGGCTCCAGCGCTCGCTAATGCGCCTCTGCTGGGCCCGGATCCGGGCCCGGGTGAAAAATAGGACCGTGCCCAGACTCACAGCCACAACCGACAGCAACAGGGGGACGTTAATGCCGGTCCACACGGCCAGCGAAACCTTGACCGGCGCGCCATACACCTCGGCTGCGGCATCGGCCAGCATGCTCGCCAGGAACTCGGGCTCGGGCAGGAGGCCCACGGCCAACGGGATCAAAGCGGGCAGGGCCGGGGCCAGCAACATGCCCCAGGGCACCTTGTGGGGGTGGAGTGAGGGATCGCGCGGCTGGCCCAGAAAGGTATCCCACATCAGCATACCCGCCTGAGCGAACACCAGCGCCCCAGAAACCACCGTCAGGGCCGGAAAGAGCACGTTCACTGCCTGGGGCACGCTGGGATGGGTAACCGTGGACAGCAACGTCTCCTTGGCAAGAAAGCCAAAGAGGGGGGGCAGGCCGGCCATGGACAGGGCCGCCGCACCTCCTATCAGGAACGTAAAGGGCAGGGACTTGACCAGACCGCCCAGGCGTCGAAGGTCGCGGCTGCCCGCCGAGTGATCGACAATGCCCGCCACCAAAAACAGGGCGCTTTTGTACAGGGCGTGGGCCAGTACGCCGATCACCAGCGCCTTGAAGGCGATTTCTGTGTCCTGACCGATGAGCACAACCAAGACACCCAGTTGACTAATGGTGGAATAGGCCAAAAGCGCTTTCAGATCGTTCTGCTTCAATCCCAAATAGGCGCCGGTGAGCATGGTTAGCAGGCCCACCGCAGACAACAACCAGAACCATAGATCGGTGAACCCAAGAACCGGGTTGAGCCGGGCCAGGAGGTAGATGCCCGCTTTGACCATCGTCGCCGAGTGAAGGTAGGCGCTGGCCGGCGTCGGCGCGCTCATGGCCGCGGGCAGCCAGATGTGAAAGGGAGTCTGGGCGCTCTTGGCAAAGGCGCCCAGGGCAATCAGGCCCAACATGGCCGGATACAGGGCGCTCTGCCGCAGCAGGTCCCCGCTCCTAAGAATGGCTGCCAGGTCGCTGCTGCCGGCCACGTAGCTGAGCAGGAGCAGGCCGATCAGGAGGGCAATCCCCCCACCGCCGGTGATCAGCAATGACTTGAAGGCCCCCTGTCGGGCTGACTCATCCTGGGTCTTGTAGGCGATAAGCAGGAAGGAGGTGATACTGGTGCCCTCCCAAAAGATAAACAGGGTGATGACGTCGCCAGCCAGGACCACGCCCAGCATGGAGGCCATGAACAGCATCAGGTAGGAAAGAAAGAGCCAATCGCCCCAGAGTCGCTTTTCGCTCTGGAAATAGTATCCGGAATAGAACACGACCAGGGCGCCGATGCCGGTAATCAGCAGGGCAAAGAGGGCGCTGAGATGATCAAAATAGAGGCCGACGCTCAAGCCCAGGCTGGGGATCCATTCCAGGCGCCATGCCAGCGCCTGGTTGCCATCCAACGCCAAAAGGCGTCCCACGATCAGTCCAAAGGCCGTGAGAGGCGCCAGGGCCAGCAGTCGAGCCAGCCAAACGATGGTTAGCCGGCGGTTGAACCCAGGGAGGGCCGCCATGGCAGCAACCAACGCACCAGCCAGGATGATGAAAAGCGGTACCAGCAGAATGGATTCTTCCACCAGGCTATTATAGCATCTTCTTTGGGGTTTCTCAAATGCGCGGGGCCGAGACTACCGGGGGGCCTGGCCCATCATAGAGCGACCCGCCCTTGGGGAGCGGCTGTTCCCCAAGGAACCATATCTTCCAAAGGCGCGCTTTTGTCCGGCGCAGTGTCCTTGTGGGGGTGCCCGCGCACCCCCACACCCCCGCGCCGGGGCCTGCGGCCCCGGACCCCGCATTCAAAACACTGCCCGGTCGTGATCCGGT
>CAZNQW010000075.1:0-16005 GCA_964575225.1 uncultured Anaerolineaceae bacterium
ATTGGTCCGCGTGACCAGTGCTGTTCCCCTGACGGAAGGGGAAGGGGCGGCCTTGCGGGCCCGGTTGGTGGAGCGTTTTGGCCCCGACCTGGAGTTTCAATTTTCGGTGGATCCGGCCCTGATCGGGGGAGTGCATCTGCGTGTGGGCGACCAAGTCATTGATGGGAGCGTCGCGGGCAAGTTGGCGGCGTTGCGAGATCGCTTGACTGCGTAGAGAGTAACCTACAACCAAAGGCGTGCAGCGTGCAGCGGTGTTTTCAAGGCACGACCGCCTGCAATCTGTGCTCTGATTTGAGGAGACTTGTATGGCCCTAGAAGCCAAAGACATCACGGCGATACTAAAAAAACAAATCGAGGCCTTTGATGCTCCACTCCGGGCCGTCGATGTGGGCTCGGTGGTGAGTGTGGGCGATGGCATTGCGCGCGCCGACGGTCTGGCCGGCGTCATGTCCATGGAGTTGGTCGAGTTCCCTCCCAAACCGGGTCGCGCGGAAAGCGTGGTCGGCCTGGCCTTTAACATGGAAGCCGACACCGTCGGTATCATCATCATGGGGGACTATACGAGCATCGAAGAGGGGGACGAGGTGCAGGGAACGGGCCGCATCGCCTCGGTACCGGTGGGTACAGGGCTTATTGGCCGTGTGGTCAATGCCTTGGGTGAACCGGTTGACGGCAAGGGGCCCATCCCCTTTGACAAGTATCTGCCGATTGAGCACATTGCGCCCAGCGTGGTGACACGCCAAAGCGTAGACACTCCGGTGCAGACCGGTATCAAGGCCATCGATTCGATGATCCCCATTGGCCGTGGCCAGCGCGAGCTGATCATCGGCGACCGGCAGACGGGTAAAACCGCCCTGGCGATCGATACAATCATAAACCAGAAGGGCAAAGACCTGATCTGCATCTATGTGGCCATTGGGCAAAAGCTGGCCCAAGTCGCTCAAGTAGTCGCCACATTGGAAGAGCACGGCGCCATGGAGCACACGGTGGTTGTCGTTGCTTCAGCTTCCGAGACGGCCACGATGCAGTACATTGCGCCTTACGCTGGCTGTGCCATGGGTGAGGAGTTTATGGCTCAGGGCAAAGAGGCGCTGATTGTTTATGATGACCTGTCCAAACATGCCTGGGCCTATCGGCAAGTGTCGCTTTTGCTGCGCCGCCCGCCCGGGCGCGAGGCCTATCCGGGGGACGTCTTTTATCTTCATTCCCGTTTGTTGGAGCGCGCGGCCAAGATGCACGCCGATCATGGAGGAGGGTCACTGACGGCCATCCCCATTATCGAGACTCAGGCCGGCGACGTATCGGCTTACATCCCCACCAACGTCATCTCGATTACCGATGGTCAGATCTATCTGGAGAGTGACCTGTTTTATGCGGGTATCCGCCCGGCTGTAAACGCCGGTCTGTCGGTCTCGCGGGTGGGTGGCGCGGCCCAATCGGCTGCCATTCGGCAGGTGGCGGGCAAGTTGCGCCTCGATATGGCCGCTTTCCGCGAGTTGGCGGCTTTTGCCCAATTCGGATCCGATTTGGACGAGGCCACCCGCCGGCAATTGGATCGGGGCCTGCGCGTTCAGGAGGTGCTCAAGCAGGGCCAATATGCCCCGGTTCCCCTCAGCGATCAGGTCATTGTCTTTTACGCCGTGACCAATGGGTTCCTAGATGAGGTCGAACTGAACAAGGTGCGGGCTTTTGAGACGGGCCTGGTGCGATATTTGCGGGATGGCCATCCGGACATGGTCCAGCAGATCGCGACTGGCGCCAAAATGGATCAGCAGCTTCAGGATGCACTGAGCCAGGCCATCCGCGACTTTAAGGCAAGTGTGGCTTACTAAGGTATGAAGAGGCTTCTAGCACTGGTGCTTTTGGTGGGGCTGGTAGCGAGTTGTGGACCGACTCCCCAGCCGACCGATGCACCTCCGACACAGACACCCTGGATCATCGTCGTGACGGCGACTCCTGGCTTGGTGAGCCAGGCCGAACCGGAGCCGACACAGACGCCCTGGATCATCATCGCCACACCGACACGATCCAGCAGTAGCGGGCGACCTGCGGCGACGGCGACCGCGACCGCTTCTTCGACGCCCCCTGGGGTCAATCGTACGGCCACTCCGACGGCTACCCGGGCCAGCAGCTCGGGTGCAACGGAACCCAAATACCCATCGCCAGCGTTGGTCGATCCACCAAATGGCAGGCCGGTGGGTTGGAAGGGCACTGTGACGTTGGTGTGGCGGAGCGTGGGCGAGTTGGCGGCCGATGAGTACTATCATGTGCACATGGATCGCCCGCCTCGTTCGTCGGGTGAGCAATGGTATGGCGACTATGTGTATACCAAAGACACTACCTATCTGGTGGAGCAATCCTTTTTGGCGCCTTTTCATCTGACGCAGGAACAGGGTCGCACCAACGTCTATTGGTGGGTTCGCGTGGTTCGCAAGACCGGTGAGGATGAGAATGGGAAGCCGATTGGGGTGGATATCGGCAGCCCGAGTGAAAAGCGCTATTTCGTCGTCGAGCCGCGCCCCGGTGATTCCTAGAATGTGTAACGAGGAGTAGCCCGTTGTCCAGCACACGAGAGATCCGGAGACGGATCCGCAGCGTCAAGAATATCTCGCAGGTCACCCGGGCCATGCAGATGGTCGCGGCCTCCAAGATGCGCCGCGCCCAGGAGCAGGTGCTGGGAACCCGGCCCTACACCGAAAGGGCGTGGAAGGTGTTGAGCTTGCTGGCGAGTCAGAGCGGGGTAGGCTCGGCATCTCACCCTCTGCTTCAGGCCAGGGAAGAAATTCGCAGTGTGGGAATGTTGCTCATCACCGGGGACAAGGGCCTGTGCGGAAGCTATAATCACAGTATGGTGCAGGCTGCTGCCCGATTTATTCGCGAATTGCCGGTTCCGGTGGAATTGATCACGTTGGGCAAGCGCGGGCGCGATGCGATGTGGCGGGCCGGTTACAAGATTATCGCCGAGTTCTCGGATCTGCCGCCCCAGCCCAGTTTGCTGGATGTTACGGCCATTGCGCGAGAGCTGATTGCGGGGTTTGAGTCGGGACGGTTCGATGTGGTCTATTTGGCGCACACCGACTTTGTGAATACACTGACCCAGCAGCCCGCCGTCTGGCAGCTATTGCCGCTCCGCCCCCTGGACCTGGGAGTGACGGCGGTTTCCCACTACCGGGGACCAGAGATCGTCGATGGGTCGGTCGAATACCTCTATGAGCCGGATGCGCATACCATTTTGAACACGGTTGTGCCTCGTTTTACAGAGCTGCAAGTCTATCAAGCGGTGTTAGAGTCGCTGGCGTCGGAGCATAGTGCGCGTATGGTGGCCATGCGCAGTGCCACAGATAACGCGAAGGATTTGCTCGATGACCTGACCCTGACCTACAACCGGGCTCGGCAGGAAGCGATTACCACAGAGATGCTAGACATCGTCGGCGGAGCTGAGGCATTGGGCCAGGCACGGTAGGCTGCTGCCGACCGCCCGGCGATGGGCTGGGTGTCGAGCCAATCCTCAAGCAGGTCTTGCCTTGCAGGCTTGACCCGACGGGAATGGGTAACAGGATGGACGGTATTTAGGAGGATTGATGGCAAAAGGGAGCAAGGGGCGGGTGGTTCAGATCCTGGGCCCCGTAGTCGATGTCGAATTTCCAGCGGGGAACCTTCCCGAGATCTATGACGCCGTAGAAATTCCCAAGGATGGCGGAAAGTTGGTCGTGGAGGTGCAGCAGCACTTGGGTGATAACTGGACCCGGTGCATTGCCATGGGGACGACCGATGGCCTTCGACGAGGGCTGGAGGCGATCAGTACCGGGGCGCCGATCTCGGTGCCTGTGGGCCCGGCTACGTTGGGGCGCATCTTTAACGTCCTGGGCGAGCCCATTGACGGCGCCGGCGCAGTCGAGGCCGATACTTATTACCCCATTCACCGCAAAGCACCCTCGTTTGAGGATCAGGTGACCAAGCCCGAGTTTCTGGAGACGGGCCTCAAGGTCATCGACCTGATCGCGCCCTTTACTCGAGGCGGAAAGACGGGCGTGTTCGGCGGCGCGGGAGTGGGCAAGACGGTTATCATCCAAGAGCTGATTCGTACCTTTGCTACCGTGCACCAGGGATACTCGGTGTTTGCCGGGGTGGGCGAGCGCTCGCGCGAGGGCAACGACCTCTGGCACGAGATGCGCGATTCGGGCGTCATCGACAAAGTGGCCATGGTCTTTGGCCAGATGAACGAACCGCCCGGCGTGCGGTTGCGCGTCGGCCTTTCGGGGCTGACCATGGCCGAGTATTTCCGCGACGAGGGCCGCGATGTGCTGCTCTTTATCGATAACATTTTCCGCTTTGTGATGTCGGGCTCGGAAGTATCGGCCCTGCTGGGCCGCATGCCCAGCGCGGTGGGCTACCAGCCTACCCTGGGAACGGAGATGGGCGAACTCCAGGAACGGATTGTCAGTACCCACAAGGGTGCTATCACCTCGATGCAAGCGGTCTATGTACCTGCTGACGACTACACCGATCCGGCGCCTGTGGCGACCTTTGCCCATTTGGATGCAACCATTGCTCTGGAGCGCTCCATTGCCGAGCAGGCCATCTATCCGGCCGTCGATCCGCTTTCGTCCACGTCGCGGATCCTAGACCCCCGCGTGGTGGGGGATGAACACTATGACACGGCCCGCGAAGTCCAGCGGGTGCTTCAGCGCTACAAGGACCTGCAGGACATCATCGCCATCTTGGGAATTGACGAGCTGTCGGAGGAAGACAAGCTGGTCGTGGTCCGCGCTCGCAAGATCCAGCGCTTCCTGAGCCAGCCCATGTTCGTAGCGGAGCAGTTTACCGGTCGTGCGGGTCGCTATGTGACCGTCAAAGAGACGGTGCGGGGCTTTCGGGAGATCCTGGAGGGCAAGCACGACAGCCTCCCCGAGCAGGCCTTTTACATGGTGGGCGGCATCGACGAGGCAGTGGAGGCGGCTGAGAGATTGAGGAGCTAGATGGCCCAGCTACATTGTGAGATAGTCACGGCTGAACGGATCGTCTTTGACGATCAAGTGGACATGGTGGTGGCCCCCGGCATCGAGGGGCAGTTGGGGATCTTGCCTCACCACGCTCCTTTGATCACATCGCTGACCCTTGGTGAGTTGATCCTCCACCGGGAGGGCCAACCCGATGAATTCGTGGCCATCGGCGGCGGTTTTATGGAAGTGGGACCTGATCACGTGACCATCCTGGCCGACTCGGCAGAGCGGGCAGAAGAGATCGACGAGGAGCGAGCCGAAGAGGCCCGTCAGGCCGCCGCCGCCACCATGGCCCAAAAGCGCCGGGAAGATGAAGAGTTCATTCGGGCGGAGGCGGCCCTACGTCGATCTCTGCTCCGGTTACAGACGGCCAAGAGAAAACGCCGGGCAGGCGGGCGACCGCCCGGTTCGGGCCCGTCGCAAGTGTAATGGAGTAGCCAAACATAGACCGATCGATGGCGCCTGTGTGGGGCCCAGGATCGTTGCCCTGAAGGAAATGAGAGCGTTGGGTGGAGGTACATGCTAACAAAGCATATTGGAGTGGATCTGGGTACAGTGAATGTCCTTGTCTGGGTGAAAGGCAAGGGCATTGTTCTACAAGAACCCTCGGTGGTGGCTATCGCCATCAACGATAACAAGATCGTGGCGGTGGGCAGCGAAGCGCGGACGATGTTGGGCCGCACTCCCGACACCATTGAGGTGGCACGCCCCCTTCGGGATGGCGTAATTGCCGACTATGTGGTCACTGAGGCCATGTTGCGCTATTTCATCGACAAAGTGGTGGGCAGCTTTCGCCTGGTCAAGCCGCTGATTGCCATCAGCGTTCCTGTGGGCGTGACAAGTGTCGAGAGCCGAGCCGTTCATGACGCGGCCATTCAGGCCGGGGGTCGAGAGGCGTATCTCATTCCCGAGCCGCTGGCGGCTGCCCTGGGGGCCGGTATGCCCATCAATACGCCGACAGGCAACCTGGTGCTCGATGTGGGTGGGGGCACGAGCGAGGCGGCCGTCATTTCGGTGAACGGCATTGTGCAGTATGCCTCGGTGCGCGTCGGCGGCAATCGCATCGACGAGGCCATCATCGGCTACGTCAAGCGCAAATACAATCTGATGATCGGCGAGCAGACCGCTGAAGAGGTCAAGATCGGGATTGGCAGCGCCATTCCGGTGGAAGAGGAGATGTATCAGGAGGTACGAGGCCGCGATCAAGTCACGGGTCTGCCCAAAACCATCCGCCTCTCCACAGGGGAGGTGACCGAGGCCATTGCCGAGCCTATGGCGTCGATCGTGGGGGTGGTCAAGAGCGTTTTGGAAAAGACCCCTCCTGAACTGGCCGCAGATGTCATCGATCGAGGCATTGTGATGACCGGGGGTGGCGCCCTCTTGCGTGGCTTTGACAAATTGCTGACCAAAGAGACCGGGGTACCCTGCTACGTCGCCGACAACCCGTTGGCCTGTGCCGCATTGGGCGCAGGCAAAGCCCTGGAAAATTATGAGGTGATCAAGCGCAGCTTGCCTTCGTATTAATCGGCCGTTTGTCGGCTTTTTGGTCCTGCCAAAAATGCCGAAACCTGTGAAACCAGAAGCCCCGCCAGAGCATGCACGTCTCTGGCGGGGCGTGAATTTTTCCGCAAAGGGCAATTTAGAGGTAATAGGTCATCCGTTGCAGGTGGATCGAGGGGTCAAAATACTGCACCCGCACGTCGCTGGGGACTGTCACTGTGATGGGCGCATAGTTCAGGATGGCCTTGACGCCGCCCTCAACCAGTTGATCGACCACGATCTGAGCCGCATCGGCCGGGACGGCGACGATGGCAATCTTGATCTCTCTCTGTCGGACGATCTCGGCAAGGTGGGCGGTATCATAGATCTCGAGGTGCCCCAGGCGACGGCCGATCTTCTGGGGGTTGTTGTCACATACACAGGCCACGCGAAAGCCTCGCCCTTCGAATCCTCCATAGTGCACGATGGCGTGCCCCAGATCACCGGCCCCCACCAGCACCATATCCCACAGGCGGTCCACTTGGAGGATGCTTTTGAGTTGATCCCGCAGATAGGCGATGTCGTAGCCCATGCCCTGTTTCCCGAACTCGCCGAAATGGGAGAGATCCTTGCGGATCTGAGCAGAGCTGATCCCCAGCCGCTCGGCAAGGTCCTTGGACGCGGTGATCGTGTGGCCTTCCTCCAGCAAGCGGGTGAGCGCTCGAAGATAGATGGGTAAGCGTCCGATGACAATGTCGGATACAGGTTTGGCCATCCTCTTACCTCCTGGGGTCGATAAGACTTGTGAAATGGTGCACACAGTACGGTCCCATGATACCACAATCGGCTATGAAGTGCAAGTTGTCCAGTCAATGGTTGAGAATGCGGGCGGATGGTATTCAAGCAATAGGGCCCTAGGCCCGCTTGGACTTTTCCTGCAACTCGTACAGCTTGCTGATGGCCTCCAGAGGCGACATGCTGCTTACGTCCAGGGACTTGATCTCTTGGACCAGGGCATTGTCCACGCCAAAGAGAGGGAGTTGCCGCACCTCGATGGTGCGCGGCGTGGAGCCGGGCGCGCGGGCTTCTTGTTCCAATTCCTGGAGAATTTCCTCAGCGCGGCGGATGACCGGTTTGGGCAGCCCGGCCAACTGGGCGACGTGGATACCATAGCTACGGTCAGCGCCCCCTTCTACAATGCGCCTCAAGAACACCACCCGGTCTTTTTCTTCGGCTACCGCCACGTTATAGTTGCGGACGCGGGGGAGGAGGTCGGCAAGTTGCGTCAGCTCGTGATAGTGGGTGGCAAAGAGGGTCTTGCAGCGCAGCTTGGGGTGATTGTGGATGTACTCGACGACGGCCCAGGCGATGGAGATGCCGTCGTAGGTGCTTGTGCCGCGGCCCACCTCGTCCAGGATCAGTAGGCTAGACGAGGTGGCGTGGTTGAGCAGGTTGGCCGTCTCGATCATCTCCACCATAAAGGTGGACTGGCCGGCGCTGATCTCATCCTGGGCCCCAATCCGGGTAAAAATCCGGTCGACCAGTCCGATGCGCGCCTGGTCAGCAGGCACAAAAGAGCCGATCTGAGCCATGAGGACAATCAGCGCAACCTGGCGTAGAAACGTGGATTTGCCCGCCATGTTGGGGCCGGTGATGATCAGTATCGACTGATCCTCCGAAAACAGCACATCGTTGGGAACAAAAGGCTCTTCCCGTTGGGTGATTTCGACCACGGGGTGCCGCCCGGCAACGATGTGCAGGTCTCGGGACTCGACCAGTTCGGGCCGGACGTAGCGGTGCATCAGGGCCACTTCGGCAAGGGAGGCAAAAGCGTCGAGCTGGGCAATCGTTTCGGCGACGGCTAATAGCCGGCCGGCTGCTGCTGCCACCTGCTCCACCACCTGACGAAAAATCCGGTCCTCGATGTCGGCGATCCGTTCCTGCGCGTTGAGGATCAGCGCTTCGTATTCCTTCAGATCAGGGGTAATGTACCGCTCGGCGTTCACCAGGGTCTGCTTGCGGATGTAATCCTCAGGCGCCTTTTCGGCGTGGGTTCTGGTTACCTCCAGGTAGTATCCAAAGACCTTGTTGTATCCCACCTTGAGGTTGCGGATTCCGGTCCGTTCCCGTTCCCTCTTTTCCAGATCGGCCACCCACGATTTGGCATCGCGCGAGGAGGCAATGACGTGGTCCAGCTCGGCGGAAAACCCAGCGCGGATTACTCCGGTGGCATCAGAGCTGGTGGGTGGGGGATCGGCGATGGCGGCGGCGATCAATTCGACCACGTCGGTGCACCGGTCGAGGGCGTGCACCGAGTCCAGAAATCCACCCTGGTTGTCCAGGGCAGCCGCCGCTTCTTGAATCGCGGGCAGGGCCTCCAGGCTTTGCCTCAAGCCCACCAGGTCCCTGGGACGGCAAATGCCCTGGACGGCCCGGTTTGTCAGCCGTTCCAAGTCGGCGATCTCTTTGAGAGCGGCTCGAATCCGGGTGCGGTTCGGGGTGTCATTCACAAGAGCTTCTACGGCATCGAGACGCCTCTGCAGGTCGGGCACGTGCAGCAAAGGCTGATTGATCCACTTGCGGAGCAGCCTCCCGCCCATGCTGGTTTTGGTATCGTCCAGCACGCCCAGAAGGGAGCCCTGTGTGGAGTCGTTGCGCAGGGTTCCGGTCAGCTCAAGGTTGCGGCGGGTGGAAGCATCCAGGGTCATGAATTGGGCCGTGGAATAGGTGCTGAGATGCGACAACTGGCTCAGCCGAGCGCGCTGGGTCTCGCGCAGGTAGTGCAAGAGTCCCCCGGCGGCACGCACTGCCAGGGGCAACCCCGCCAGCCCAAAACCGTCCAGGCTGGCTACCTCGAAATGATCGAGCAGGGCCTGCCGGGCTGTTTCCAGTTCAAAGGGCCACTTTTCATATTCGGTTACCGACAGCTCTGCCAACGGGCCGCCGGGGCCGCGGTGGGGGCTGACTGCTTCGGGGTGGGGTGTGACCAGTTCTGCCGGCTGCAGGCGATCCAGTTCTTCGACCAGTTGGTGGGCGCCCTCCCCCGAAAGCTGGGTGGCGGCAAATTCACCCGTGGTGATATCGGTATAGGCCAGGCCTGCCCGGTTTCCGTCGAATACCAGGGAGGCCAGGTAATTGTTGCGGCGCTCATCCAAAAGAGAGGATTCCACCACGGTGCCTGGGGTGACCACACGCACGACGTCGCGTTCCACCAGGCCTCGATCTGGGACCTCGCCGATCTGTTCGACAATGGCCACTTTGTGTCCGGCCTGGAGGAGTTTGGCGATGTAGCCCTCTACCGAGTGGTAGGGGACGCCTGCCAGAGGCACGCGCTGGTCCTTGCCCACCGGACGGGAGGTGAGGACGATGTCGCAGACCCGGGCGACGATCCGGGCATCGTCGTCAAAGGTCTCGTAAAAGTCGCCCAGGCGAAAAAGAACGATTGTATCGGGGTATTGCTTTTTTATGCGCAGATACTGTTGCCGCATTGGCGTCGTCATGCAGGCCACTCCTTGTCACGCGGGAACCGTGGTGACGCTATTGTACCATCAGTGAGGGCAACCGGCAAGCATGTGCCGTTCCAATTTTGGGTTGTTGCCACGCCGGCCCCACCATCCGATTGGACGCTCGTCGCCCCGGTCTTCAGGGATGGCCTGGGTTCCTGGCGGGCCGCCGCCACCCGAGATCCTTGGTTTGACATTTGACAGGCAGGGTATCCATGTTATACTCTCGATGGGTATCAGCCGAAATTGGGGGCGATTTTGAGCGAACGTAGCCGAACAACCGAATTGGCGGCCTTGACCAGTATTGCGGCCCAGGTGAACTGCACCCAGGATCTGGACGAGATCCTAAGGGGCGCCCTGGATACCACATTGGACGTGGTGGGCGAGAGTTCGGGTGCCATCTTTTTGATCGATGAGGATACCGAGGACCTCATTCTCTTTGTCCATCGGGGACTGTCGGAGCAATTCGTGGCTCAGGAGGCGGTCATCGGCTCAGGGCAGTGCCTGTGTGGCCTGGCGATCAAACGCGGGGAGCCTCTACGGATTCAGGATATCGAATCGCACCCGGCGCGCGAGCGCGGGGCCTGCCTGTTGGATGGCTTTGCATCGTGCATCCGCTTGCCGCTGCGCGCTCGGGGTGAGGTCAATGGGTTGTTGAACATCCAAAGCCGGACCGGGCGGACGTTTACCAGGGAAGATGAGGATCTTCTCACTGCTATTGGTCATCAGATCGGGATTGCCATCGCCAATGCCCGGTTGATCGAAGATGCGGAGCACCGCCGGGCTACCCTGGAGAGCGTCATGCGCAGCATGGTGGATGGCCTCCTTTTGCTCGATCCACAGGGACGGATCGTGTATAGCAACCCTTGCGCCGAAACGATGCTGGGCTTTTCCCGGCAATCCCTTGTGGGCCAGCTTTGGGATAAAGTGCTTTCGGACTTGATTCTCTCAGGGACGGTTTCACAACAAGAGACGGCCGAACTACAACCTCAGGCAGAGGCTCGGCAGGATGCACCTCTCATGGAGCTGAACTTTGACGGCCCGGAACCCCGCGTACTCCAATCGCGCCCTTTTCGGATCTATGATGAGAGCCGGGATTATCAGGGGTTGGGTGTTCTGTTGCGTGATGTCACCCGCGAGAGGGAGCTGGATCAGATGAAATCGCAGCTTCTGGCAACCGTCAGCCACGAGCTGCGGACGCCGCTGGCGAGCATCAAAGGCTTTGCCACCACTCTGCTGCGGCAGGATGTCGAGTGGGATGAGGGTAGCCGTCGCGAGTTCCTATCCATCATCGACAATGAGAGTGACCGCCTCTCCGAGCTGATCGGCAACCTGCTGGATATGTCGCGCATCGAGGCGGGCACCCTGCGCGTTGAGCCAGAGACCATGGATCTGCGTACCGTCGTTCAAGATACATTGGCCGAGTTCCAGGTCATGACTCATTTGCACCGCTTTGCAGGGGACCTGCCGGCCCAGTTGCCACTGGTGTTTGCCGACCCGCGGCGCACCCGTCAGGTGCTCCGGAACCTGCTGGAAAATGCGGTCAAGTATTCGCCTCAGGGTGGCGAGGTGAGGGTTCAGGCCACTGTCGATGGGCCGCTTGCCCAGATCAGTGTCGCCGATCAGGGCCTGGGCATCGATGAGCAGCATCTGGATCAGATTTTTGCACGGTTTTACCAGGTCGATAGCGCCTCGACGCGCCAGGTGGGGGGAGCAGGGTTGGGATTGGCCATTTGCAAAGCCATTGTGGAGGCCCAAGGAGGCCGCATCTGGGCTGAAAGCCAGCTCGGGGTGGGCAGCAGGTTTCATTTCACTGTGCCGATCGCTCTGGCAGATGGGGAGAAAGGGGAACAGAATGAGTAAAAAGGCCACAATCCTCGTCGTGGACGATGAACCGCACGTTCGCAAGTTGGTGAAGGCCAATCTGGAATCATCGGGCTACCAGGTGGTGACCGCCGTGGATGGCGAAGAGGCCCTGGCGATGGTGGAACGCGAGACCCCCGATCTGGTCTTGCTCGATCTGATGCTGCCCAAGTTGGATGGGTATGCGGTCTGTAGCCGTATCCGCGATTTTTCCACAGTGCCGATCATCATGGTCACGGCCCGCAGTACCGAGGTGGATCTTGTGCGTGGCTTTGAGGTGGGTGCCGATGACTATTTGACCAAACCCTTTGCCGTGGGCGAGCTGCTTATGCGCGTTCAGGCCGTGCTGCGACGCAGCAAGTGGCCCGAACAGGTCATGTCGCGTCAGATCTTGGAGGTAGGGCCGATCACCATTGACTTTGCCCAACACCGGGTGACCCGTGACGGAGAGCCGGTCAAACTGACGCCGACCGAGTATCGCCTCTTGGCCTACCTGGCCTCGCATCCCAATCGGGTCATCCTCCATCGCGAGTTGTTGCGCGGGGTATGGGGACCGGAATATGGCGAAGAGACCGAATACCTTCGAGTGTACATCCGGTACCTGAGGCAAAAGCTGGAGGCGGATCCCTCGAACCCTTATTATATTCTCACCCAGCCGGGGGCAGGCTATCTGTTCAACCGGCCTGAGTAACGTCCCACGCCGATAGCGATCCCCTCTCCATTCCTTGTGCGGGCAAAGTGTTTGACAGGGATCGGTGTCTGTGTTAAGATCGCTCTGTCGGGCGTATCAGCACATTATCACTTTTAATACGTTTCTAACGGCTGTCGGCGGCAGTCTTACACGGCTCTAACAGCTTGCATGGTATACTACCTGCATGATGTGTGGGACTGTGTTGATTGTTGAGCACGATTGGAGGATGCGCAAGCTGATCCGGGCCAACCTGGAAGCTTTGGGTATGGTGGTCCACGAAGCGGTGAGCGTTGAGCATGGCTTGAGCGTGTTGGGCCAGGCTCAGCCCGATCTGATCATCCTTGACGTAGATCTTCCAGACATGGAGGGGTTGGCTTCCCTGGCGAGGCTAGACTCGTGGGTGGGAGCGAGGGTCCCCATCGTGCTGCTTTCGGCTGAGCCGCCCAGCCCTGCCCAAAAGGCTTATCGTACGTCACTTGGCTACCTGCAAAAGCCGTTCTCTGTTCCTGTCCTTTTGCAGCAGGTGCAAGGCGCCTTGTCCCAAGCAGAGACAGGCGGCTCCCTCCCCGGGGGGGCGTCGTGATTTGCCTCGCGAGCTTTTCGGATGCTCCGAGTTTTTTGGGCTCTTGAATATTCAGTCTGAAAGGAGACAATCAAATGAAAGACATGACAAAGGAAAATCTAAAAGCGGCATTTGCCGGCGAAAGCCAGGCTTGTGTTAAATATCTGGCTTTTGCCGACCAGGCGGCCAAAGAGGGCAAAGCCAATATTGCCCGCCTATTTGAGGCGATTGCCTATGCGGAACGGGTCCATGCCACCAACCACCTGCGCGAGTTGGGGGGTATTGGCGACGTCGTCGCCAACCTTGGGGCGGCCATTGAGGGTGAGAATTTTGAAGTTGACGAGATGTATGCAGCTTACCTTGCCGTCGCCGAGCTTCAAGAGGAAAAGGGCGCGGTGCGCACCATGAACTATGCCAATGAGGCAGAAAAGATCCATGCGGAGATGTATGGCGATGCTCGTAAAACTGCCGAAAAAGGCCAGGACATCGAGATCGCCGAGGTCTATATCTGCCCGACGTGTGGGTTTACCCACATTGGCGAGCCGCCGGATCGCTGCCCCGTGTGCAAGGTGAAAAAGGAAAATTTCAAGGTCTTTTAGGGCCAGCAGGCGCGTTGGCTGAGGCCTGATGCGATGATGTTCTGCGGGTGGTTCTATCTCAGGAGAGTCAGGTAGGAGTTCATGCAGGTAATTTTCCCCTTCACAGCTATCGTTGGACAAGAGTCGATGAAAACGGCATTGGTCCTCAATGCCATCAGCCCCAGGATCGGTGGCGTGCTGATCCGGGGAGAGCGCGGCACGGCCAAATCGACCGCGGCTCGGGCTCTGGCAGCGTTGCTGCCCGAGATTGAAGTGGTAGCCGACTGTCCGTTTCAGTGCGATCCACACCGTCCGGATCACCTGTGCGATCTCTGCCAGGAGCGAGTGAGCAATGGCGAAACCTTGCCGGTGGCCACTCACCGGACTCGCTTTGTGGATCTCCCGGTCAGCGCGACCGAGGATCGGGTAGTGGGCACCCTCGATATCGAGTTGGCGCTCAAAACCGGCAAGAAAAAGTTCGAGCCGGGTGTGCTGGCAGCGGCCAACCGCGGATTGCTCTATGTCGATGAGGTGAATCTGCTCGACGACCACGTCGTGGACCTTCTCCTGGACTCGGCAGCGATGGGTCGCAACGTCGTGGAGCGAGAGGGTATTTCGTTCAGTCACCCGGCGCGTTTCATCTTGGTGGGTACCATGAACCCCGAAGAGGGTGAGCTACGTCCTCAGTTGTTGGATCGTTTTGCCCTCTGTGTGGAGATTCGGAGCATTGCCTCGCACGAGGCACGCGTGGACATTCTGGAGCGGACTGTGCAGTTTGAGAGCGATCCTGAAGGCTTTCGGGCCGAATGGGAGCCCTACGAGATCCAGCTATCCCACGAAATTGCCCGGGCTCGCCAAATCTTACCCTCTGTGAGCTATGAACCCGCCGATCTGTACTCCATCGCCCAGTTGACCACCAGCTTTGAGGTGGACGGCCACCGGGCGGACATTGTGATCCTAAAGGCTGCCCTGGCCCATGCCGCGTACCGGTTTGCCCGAAACGGTGGGGGAGGGAAGGATCCGGCTCTTTCCCAGTTGGATATTTTGGCGGCAGCCGAGTTGGCCCTTCCCCACAGGCTCAAACGCCAGCCGTTCCAGGATACGGAAGATCGGATGGCAGACTTGTCCAGGAAATTGGAAGAGGCTCGCAAAAAGAACGACGAGCCCAAGGAACCGGAAAGCAAGTCTGACTCGTCGATGACGGAGCCGACGGACGAAAAAAAAAAGACCTCGAAAGCAATCGAGCACCTCGTCCCACTGACGCAGGTGCGGGAAGTGCTGGGGCAACCCTTCAAGGTCATGTCGCAGAACCCCTGGGAATCGGGGACGCCGAAGAAGCGCTCGTAATCCATGACGTGGGGGATTTGTTCCGATCTCGTCGGCTCGAATCCCCCATGGACCGGATTACGCGCCGCACAGCGGGCAAGCGTTCGACGACGCGAACCAGCCGCAAGAGGGGGCGGTACATCCAATCTCAACCAGCTTGCGGCGATCTGAGTGACATTGCCCTGGATGCGACCATCCGCCAGGCGGCGTTGCAGCAGACCAAGCGACAGACCGAGTTGGGCCGTTTGAGCATCTTGCCGGAGGATGTCCAGAAAAAGATCCGCGTCCGGCGCGCATCAAACCTGGTCCTGTTTGTGGTGGACGCCAGTTGGAGTATGGCCGGCACCCAGCGCATGGAGGCGACCAAAGGCGCCATCCTGTCGTTGTTGGTCGATGCGTATCAAAAGAGGGACCAGGTGGGCCTCATCGTGTTTCAAAAAGAGGAGGCCAGGCTGGCGCTGCCCTTTACCTCCAGTGTAGACTTGGCCGAGTCGGCCCTGCGGCACTTGCCTGTGGGTGGTAAAACACCCTTGTCGGCGGGGTTGATGTTGGCCTATCGTGTGTTCTGCCGCGAGCTACGGCTTCATCCTCAGGCGATGCCCTTGATGATCCTCCTGACCGACGGCGCGGGCAACGTTTCGCTGACCGATGCGCCTCCCCAGGAAGAGGCTGCTCGTATTGCCGATCTGATCCAAAGGGCGGGAGTCCACTCGGTAGTGGTGAATGTGGAGCATCAAGCCTACGACCGGGGTCTGGCCCAAAAGCTGGCCAATGCCCTGGGGGGACCTTGTTACTGCCTGGCCGATCTGCGGGCATCCGAGCTGTATCGCACTGTGCGAACCGAGTTGGACATGCAGGCGCCCCGGGGCGACTAGCCAGGCACAGCGACGAGTGGAGTTGCCTCGACCAATCCTAAGGCCCTGAGCCCAGAGGCGGTGTGCGAAAGACCGCTGGAGATCGGAAGAGCACACGTCTGAACTCCAGTCACGAGATTCCATCT
>CAZNQW010000076.1:0-15560 GCA_964575225.1 uncultured Anaerolineaceae bacterium
CCGAGAGGGTGGGCGGACGGTAGGCTCGGGTGTCATCACCCAAGTTCTGGAATAGTTGCGGGCAGCAAGGCCCTGGTGAAATAGTCATCTCAGACCGGTAACGAGGAGTTCATGGCCAAGCAAAAAATCAGGATTCGACTCAAAGCGTTCGATCACCGCATTTTGGATCAGTCGGCGCGACAGATCGTGGATACCGCGGAGCGGACAGGCGCCCAGGTTGTGGGGCCGGTGCCGCTGCCGACCCGGATCGAAAAGTACACCGTGATCCGTTCGCCGTTCATCGACAAGGATTCGCGGGAGCAGTTTGAAATTCGGACTCACAAACGGCTGATTGATGTGGTCGATCCTGGGTCAAAGACGGTCGATCAACTGATGCGGTTGCAGTTGCCGGCCGGCGTAGATATCGAAATCAAGCTTTAACAACTGAGAACCTTGGCTTTGGCTGTCGGGTATGGGCCTGGGTGTCCATAGCTGGCGGCTCATGGCAAATCAATTACCGGTGCAGACCGGCAAGTGCGGAGCACGTCGAGCCCGCAGACTGTCTGGTCTGGTGGGATGATGCAGGGCAGCCTAACCTGACAGTCCCTAGGAGGAAGGTATGAAAGGTATTCTAGGCAAAAAGGTCGGAATGACCCAGATCTTTGGCGAGCGTGGAGAGGTCATTCCGGTCACAGTCATCGAAGCTGGCCCTTGTTACGTGGCCCAGATTAAAACGATCGAGCGGGACGGCTATTCGGCAGTACAGATGGGCTTTGAAGATCTCAAGCCCAAGCGCCTGACTCGACCTCAAATGCAGCATCTGAGAAAAAGCAAGCTACCGCCCTTGCGCTACCTGCGCGAGTTCCGTGCGCGTGGAGAGGACCTCAGTTTTGAGGAGGGCCAAAAGCTCACCGTCGAGATGTTTGAGGAGGGTGAGTTTGTCGACGTGGTAGGCACCTCCAAGGGACGAGGGTTCGCCGGTACGATCAAGCGGCATGGGTTCAGCGGTGGCCCCAAAACTCACGGTCAGTCGGATCGGCATCGAGCGCCGGGTTCGGTTGGCGCGTGCACGACCCCAGGACGGGTGTTCAAGGGCAAACGGATGCCGGGCCGTATGGGGAACGATCGGGTGACCGTTCAGGGCCTGAAGGTTGTGTTGGTCGATCCAGAGCGCAATCTGTTGGCTGTGCGCGGCGCAGTGCCCGGGGCAAATGGGGGCTTGTTGATGATTCAGCAGGCGCGCAAGACCCGAGTGCAGAAAAAGGCCCGCAAGTAGGCCGTCGCCGAGATTGTTGGGGATCGACGAGGAGTGATGGTAATGCAAGTACCTGTGTACAACATCCAGGGTGAACGAGTAAAAGAAGCCGATTTGCGGGACGATATTTTCGTCGCACCGGTCCATGAAGGATTGATGCACCAGGCTTATGTGCGCCAGATGGCCAATGCTCACTTGGGAACGCACAAGGTCAAGGCGCGGGGCGAGGTCGCCGGTGGCGGTCGGAAACCGTGGCGTCAGAAAGGTACGGGCCGCGCTCGCCAGGGGAGCATCCGGGCGCCTCACTGGCGCGGAGGTGGGACGGTGTTTGGACCCACGCCGCGCAGCTACGAGGTCAAGATGCCGCGCAAGATGCGCCGTGCTGCGCTGCGCTCGGCCCTGACCGTCAAAGCGGCTGGCTCGCAGTTGGTGTTGGTGGATTCCTTTGAAATGGCCGAACCCAAAACCAAGCAGATGCTGGAGATCCTTCAGAACCTAAAGATCGACTCTTCGGCGTTGATTCTGCTGCCTGCAAGCGACGATGCGATCCTGCGCTCTGTGCGGAATTTGCCCAAGGTCCGAACGCTCGTAGCGCAATATCTCAACGTGCGCGACCTGTTGAAATATGACTATGTAGTGCTTCCTCTCTCTTCCCTTGAGATCATCGAGAGAATCCTGGGTTGAGGGGTGTTGGGGGTATCATGAACATTTATGAAGTTCTGAAGCGTCCTGTCATCACCGAAAAATCAGACTATCAGCGGGATGACAACCAGTACGTTTTTGAAGTGGATCGCCGGGCGAACAAGCATCAGGTCAAGGAAGCGGTAGAGACCATCTTTGATGTGAAGGTCGTTGGCGTCAACACGATGAACATCAAGCCCAAATTCCGGCAAATGGGTCGCAAGGTCATCACCGCGCACCCTGCGTGGAAACGTGCCGTGGTGACCCTGGCTGCCGGGGAGCGGATCCAGGAGTTCTTTGAGGGCATGTAAAGGTTCGAGGTTCCAAGCTGGCGATGGCTACACAGCCCGCGATAGACTTGGAAGATCGAACTCCTGATAGGAGTAGAGACGATGCCGATCAAGGTTTATAAGCCGACTTCGCCTGGGCGGCGAGGAATGAGCGCTTCGACGTTCGAAGAGATTACCCGTACCAGGCCAGAGAAATCGCTGTTGCGCCCTTTGAAAAAGAAAGCGGGCCGCAATTTCCGGGGCAAGGTCACGGTCCGACACCAAGGGGGCGGCCACAAGAGGCGCTACCGCGTGATCGATTTCAAGCGCGACAAGTTCGGCGTGATGGGCCGGGTGGCGACTATTGAGTACGATCCGAATCGCTCCGCCCGCATTGCGTTGGTGGTGTACGCCGACGGCGAAAAGCGCTACATGATTGCCCCCCTCGGGCTCAAGGTGGGGGACACGGTGATGTCGGGGCCGCAGGCCGAGGTCCGTGTGGGAAATGCTCTGCCGATTTCCGCCATTCCTACGGGCACGAACATTCACAATATCGAGTTGCATTTGGGCAAGGGCGGGCAGTTGGTCCGTTCGGCCGGTACCTCGGCGCAGTTGATGGCCAAGGAAGGGCGCTATGCCCACGTTCGCCTGCCATCGGGCGAGGTGCGGCTCATCAACGTCGACTGTCTGGCCACGATTGGCCAGGTGGGGAACACAGAGCACGGGAACATATCGCTGGGCAAGGCAGGCCGCAAGCGCTGGATGGGCATCCGGCCTTCCGTTCGCGGCTCGGCGATGGACCCATCTTCTCACCCGCACGGTGGTGGTGAGGGTCGCTCTCCCATTGGGATGCCTGGGCCCAAATCGCCCTGGGGCAAGCCCACATTGGGATACAAGACGCGGCGCAACAAGTCGACCGACAAGTGGATTGTGCGGCGGCGCGGCAAGAAAAAACGCTAGGCGTTGAATGTCTGATACGTTGTTGGTGAGTGACGGAGGTGATAAGGGATGTCGAGATCACTGAAAAAAGGACCGTTCGTAGAACCCAAGTTGCTGCGCCGGGTTGAAGAGATGAATCAGCCTGGGGTGCCCAAGCGAGTGATCAAGACCTGGTCGCGGGCATCGACGATCTTTCCGCAGATGGTGGGTCATACGATCGCTGTGCACGATGGGCGGCGCCATGTGCCGATTTACGTGAGCGAGAACATGGTCGGACACAAGCTGGGTGAGTTTGCGCCCACCCGCACCTTCCGGGGCCACATCAAAAAGAAGGAACGCAAAACCCGGGCAAGGGACTGATAGGGGGCTGGCATGGAGGATTTTGAAGTCCGGGCTCAGTACCGGCATGTGTGGCAATCGGCGCGCAAGGTCCGTCTGGTGGTGGATCACGTTCGGGGCATGGATGCCTTGCGGGCGCTGAGTGTGTTGAAAGTGATGCCGCAGCGCGCTGCGACACCGGTCTATAAGGTGATCAAGTCGGCTGTGGCGAACGCAGAGAACAACTTTGGGATGATGCCCGAAGATCTCTATGTCGCCCAAATTTGGGCCGATGAAGGGCCGACCCGTCGTTGGCGCCGATTTGGGGCTCGTGGGCGGTATAAACCGATACTAAAGCGCTCGTCGCACGTTTCTGTGGTTTTGCGCGAAAGAACGCCGACAGAGAGCTAGAAGGGGGAACTGCATGGGGCGGAAGGTACATCCGTATGGCTTTCGATTAGGATACATTCGTGAATGGAAGGCGCGCTGGTATGCGGAGCGGGGCGAATATGCGGACCTGCTCACGGAGGACCTGCAGGTTCGCCGGTTCATCCGCAAGGAACTGGGGCATGCCGGCATTTCGAATATTGAGATCGAGCGGTTCCCCAGGGCGAAGCATTTGGCGGTCAAGATCTGGACGGCCAAACCGGGCATCGTGATCGGGCGCAAGGGGGCGAACGTGAACGTTTTGCGCCGCACCCTGGAAGAGATGACGGGTAAAAAGGTCCACGTGGATGTGCAGGAAGTGGAGCGACCGGAACTGGATGCCTACCTGGTGGCCGAAGGGATCGCACAACAGATCGAGCGGCGCATTTCTTTCCGACGGGCGATGAAGCAGGCTGTGCAACGCGCTCTGCGCTTTGGCGCCGAAGGGGCGATGGTGTCCTGCGCGGGCCGCTTGTTCGGCGCCGAAATGGCTCGCTCGGAAACGACTCGCGAGGGCCAGGTTCCACGACACACGCTGCGTGCGGACATTGATTATGCCCATGCAGAAGCGCTGACCACCTATGGTCGGATCGGTGTCAAGGTGTGGATCTACAAGGGCGAGGTGCTGCCTGAGAAGGAACAGGTCGAGGAAATCGTCGCCTAGCCCGCGCGGTTCGTGACCCATTAGAGGGAGAGTATATCATGTTGATGCCCAAGCGTACCAAGTATCGCAAACAACATCGGGGACGAATGAAGGGTCAAGCGACCCGCGGCAACACCCTGTCCTTTGGTGAGTTTGGTTTGCAGGCCCTGGAGCCGTGCTGGATGACCAGCCGCCAGATCGAGGCTGCACGCCGGACCATCACCCGACGGGTGAAACGCGGCGGCAAGCTCTGGATCCGTATCTTTCCCGATAAGCCAGTGACGGCCAGGGCAGCGGAAACCCGCATGGGCAAGGGTAAGGGTTCGGTGGAATACTGGGTAGCCGTGATCAAGCCCGGGCGGTTGATTTTTGAGCTGTCTGGTGTGCCCGAAGAGGATGCCCGCGAAGCAATGCGGTTGGCTTCGCACAAGTTGCCGATCAAAACCCGGTTCATCAGCCGCGAAGAAGCTGGAGGCGCAGGATGAAGTCACGGGAAATCTGGGAAATGACACCCGAAGAGATCCGGGCCAAGTTGCAAGAGGCGCAAGCAGAATTGTTCAACCTCCGGTTCCAGTTCTCTATCGGGCAGATGCAAAATAATGCTCGCTTGCGCGCGGTGCGCAAGGATATTGCCCGCTTGCACACGGTTCTGCGGGCAAAGCAATTGCAGAGTATGCAGGAACAGGTGGCAGAATGAGGGAACGGAAAAGAATCCTGGTCGGTCGCGTGACGAGCAACCGCATGGACAAGACGGTCATCGTCCAGGTGGAACGTCGGAAACGACATCCTTTGTATGGCAAGGTGATTAGCATGCGCAAAAAGTACAAGGCCCACGATGCTGAGAACCAGTGCCAGGTTGGCGACAAGGTCAGTATGGTCGAATCCCGTCCCCTGAGCCGGGAAAAGCGGTGGGTGGTTACAGAGATCCTGGAACGAGCCTGATTCTAGAGAACGGGCCCCTACCCGGCCGTGATGGTCCCGCGTTGGTGTTGGAATCACGTGCATCGGGGAAGGTTGGAGGATAACTATGATTCAGCAAGAGAGCCGGTTAAAAGTAACCGACAACACAGGGGGCAGAGAGATCCTGTGCATCCGAGTGATGGGTGGTTCTACGCGACGCTACGGCGGTGTGGGCGATGTGATCGTTGCCACCGTCAAGAGCGCTGCGCCGGGCGGATCGGTCAAAAAAGGGGATGTCGTCAAGGCGGTCATCGTTCGTACGGCCAAGGAAGTGCATCGGCGGGACGGTACGTATATCAAGTTTGACGACAATGCCGCTGTGATTTTGGACGATCACCAGAACCCCAAGGGGACGCGTATCTTTGGCCCAGTGGCCCGTGAACTTCGCGAGTTGGGTTTTATGAAGATCGTCTCGCTGGCTCCCGAAGTTTTGTAAGGGGATGGTGGAGAGTAGACATGGAACGGATTAAAAAGGGCGATACAGTTCGAGTGATTGCGGGTGGGGATGCGGCGGCGGCTCGTCGACAGGGCAAAACGCTCCAGGGTACCGTGCATCGAGTGGTCAAAGGCTACCGGATCGATCGGCGTCACCGCAAACTGCATCGCGATTACAACAAGGATCGCGTGGTGGTGCAAGGAGTCAATCTGGTCATCAAGCACCAGCGCCGCACAGGCAACGTGCGGACGCAGGTGGGCCGGATCGAGCGAGAGGCTCCGATCCATATTTCCAACGTGATGTTGGTCTGTCCATCATGCAAAGAGGCGACACGGATCGGGTTCCGGGCATTTGAAGATGGTTCCAAGGCCCGGTATTGCAAAAAGTGTAACGAGACTATCGAATAAAGTGTCGCGTGACACTCGATGTTGGGGAGTTGAGTGATGCCAAGAATGAAGGACCTTTACAGCGAGCAGGTGGTGCCCGCCTTGGAGAAGGAATTGGGCTTTACCAATATTATGCAGGTGCCCCGCCTGACCAAGATTTCGGTCAATATCGGCTTGGGGGAGGCCCTGCAGAACGCCAAAGCGCTGGACGCAGCGGCCCAAGACCTGATGATGATCACCGGGCAGAAACCGATTATCACACGGGCGCGCAAGTCGATCTCCAGCTTCAAGCTCCGGGAGGGGAACCCCATTGGTGTCAAAGTGACGCTGCGGGGCGACCGCATGTGGGACTTTTTCGACCGACTGTGCAACGTGGCCCTGCCGCGCCAGCGCGACTTTCGCGGGATCTCGCCCGACGCCTTTGACGGTCGAGGAAACTATAGTCTGGGCTTGCGGGAACAGTTGGTGTTTCCCGAGATCGACTATGACAAAATCGACAAGATCCGGGGGATGGAGATCACGTTTGTGACCACTGCCCAAACGGATGAGGAAGGCTATCATCTACTGCGGCTTTTGGGCATGCCCTTCGGGGGCCGCTAGAGTCGCTGTCGCACCACAAGCGGTGGCTTGTAAGAGGGAGGAATTGTGGCCAAGAAGAGCATGATCGTCCGAGAAACCAGGCGAAAGTATCCGACCCAAGTGCGGAACCGGTGCAGTCGTTGTGGACGGCCGCGGGGGTATATGCGGAGGTTCCGGTTGTGCCGGATCTGCTTCCGTGAATTGGCAAACCAGGGCATGATCCCTGGTGTTATCAAATCGAGTTGGTAATCGTCGCCGGTTTTTTGGTGGACGAACTGTAACTTGAGAAGTGGGGTGGCGTTATGCCTACGACGGATCCGATTGCTGACATGCTGACCCGAATTCGAAATGCGCAGATGGTGCGTAAGCAGTATGTGCTCATACCGAGTTCCAAGATCAAAGTTGCGATTGCGCAGACTTTGTTGGATGAAGGCTTTATCCAGGGGTACGAAGTAACAAAGGAAAGCCCTCAGCCAAACATTCGGCTGTGGCTCAAATATGATGCGCGTCGCCGTCCTGTGCTGGCTGGCATCAAGCGCGTGAGCAAGCCTGGTCGCCGTGTGTACAAGGGCAAGCAAGAGCTTCCCTGGGTATTCAGCGGCCTGGGTATCGCCATCGTGAGCACACCCAAGGGCGTCATGACCGATCGAGAAGCTCGGCGCCAGGGTGTGGGTGGTGAGATTCTGTGCTACGTTTGGTAAGGGGGAACTCATGTCTCGTGTTGGATTGAAACCTATCCCTTTGCCAGGGAAAGTAGAAGTGAATATTCGGGGCAGCCATGTGGTGGTCAAGGGGCCCAAGGGACAGTTGGAACGGTCCTTCCATCGTGATATGGAGATCGTTCTCGAAGACGGAGTCCTGCTGGTCAAGCGGCCCACCGATAACCGGATGCACCGAGCGATGCATGGCCTGACCCGTGCCCTGTTGGCAAACATGGTCACGGGTGTGTCCGAGGGATATAGCAAGACGCTCGAAATTGAAGGCACTGGATACCGGGCCGAAGCGCCGGATCCCGCCAAGTTGACCCTTTTTGTGGGCTATTCCCATCCGATCGAGATGATTGCGCCGCAGGGCATTTCCTTTGAGGTGCCCAAGGGCGGACGCTCGATCACGGTCCAGGGAGTGGACAAGGAAATGGTCGGCGAGATTGCCGCGCGCATTCGGCGGCAGCGGCCTCCCGAGCCGTACAAGGGCAAGGGCGTTCGGTACGCGGGCGAGTACGTGCGACGAAAAGCGGGTAAAGCCGGCAAGGTCGGCAAGTAGAAGGTAGGGAGGACTGATGGACAAGGCGAAAGAAAAGCGCCTGGCGCGTCAGCGTCGCCATGCACGGGTGCGCAAGCACGTAATGGGCACCCCTGAGCGTCCCCGACTGTGTGTGTTTCGCAGCCTGAAGCACATTCATGCCCAGGTGATTGATGATACCCAGGCCCACACTCTCGTCTCGGCGTCCACGCTGGATGCGGAGGTGCGGGAGCAGTTGGCAGGGAAGGACAAGGAAGCCCAGGCAGAGGTGGTGGGCATGGTGTTGGCCAAACGCGCGAGCGAGGCGGGCATCCAGGCCGTGGTCTTTGACCGGGGTGGATACAAGTATCATGGCCGGGTCAAGAGCCTGGCAGATGCTGCGCGCAAGGGCGGTTTGCAGTTCTAGGCGCCCGGCATGGGCGGCAGATGAGCTCTGATCTGGATTACAGGGAGGAACGATGGGCCGTAGAGACGACCGAAGGCGAAAAGCTCGCGAAGAAGAAGTCGAAGAACTGGACGAGCGAGTCATTCATATTACCCGAACGGCCAAGGTAATCAAGGGCGGTCGACGCTTTAACTTCCGGGCTCTGGTCGTTGTTGGCGACAACAAGGGCAGTGTGGGCATCGGAGTGGGTAAGGCGCGGCAGGTGCCTGATGCCATCCGCAAGGGAACGGAACGGGCGCGCAAGAACATGCGGCAGATTCCGTTGATGGGCACGACCATTCCTCACGGCATCACGTCGCAGTACAGCGCCGCCAAGGTGATGCTGCGGCCCGCCTCGCCCGGCACCGGTGTAATTGCTGGGGGTGGCGTCCGAGCCGTGGTGGAAGCAGCCGGCGTGAAGGATATCCTGACCAAGTCGATGGGTAGCGCCAATATCCTGAACGTCGTCAAGGCGACAATGCAGGCATTGGAAGAGCTTCAGGATCCGGCGGTGGTGGCGGAGCGTCGAGGCGTGCCGTTGGAGCGGGTGTTGCCTTTTTGGATGAGGGAAAAGTCTCATGACTAGGGGCAAACTGCGAATTACGTGGGTCAAGAGTAGTATTGGCTACTCCAAGCGGCACAAAGCGACCATCCGCGCCCTGGGTCTTCGCCGTTTGGGCGAGACTGTGGAACAGGCGGACGTCCCCGAGATTCGGGGTATGTTGTACAAGGTGAACCATCTGGTACAGGTAGAGGAGATTCCGGCGGAATCATAGATTCTTGCCGGGCTCTATGGAGTGGATGAACGATGAAGCTGCATGATTTGCGTTCCCCAGAGGGGACACGAAAACGGCGCAAACGAGTGGGGCGCGGCATTGCTGCCGGGCAGGGCAAGACGGCGGGCCGTGGCACCAAGGGGCAAGCCTCGCGTTCGGGCGGGACCAAAGGCCCGTACTTTGAGGGCGGTCAGTTGCCGCTGGTTCGGCGCCTACCGTTCAAGCGGGGGTTTGTCAACATCTTTCGGGTGCAGTATGCTCCGATCAACCTGAAGCGCCTGGCTGTTTTTGAGGAGGGCACTGAAGTGACTCCCATGACGCTGGCGGCAGTAGGCATGATCAAGTCGCCCGATCAGCCTGTGGCGATTTTGGGGCATGGAGACATTGACCGTCCCCTGAAGGTGAAGGCGCATCGCTTTTCGGCCAGCGCCCGCGCCAAGATCGAAGAGGCGGGCGGCTCGGTAGAAGAATTGCCGTGGGAAGTGAAACGCAGCCGAAGGGGGTAATGGGCCATGATCCAGGCCGTCCGTAGTGCTTTTGCGCTTCCAGACCTGCGAAAACGGATCTTGTATACGTTCCTGATTCTGGCGATCTATCGTCTGTTTGCCCATGTGCCGGTGCCTGGGGTCAACTCACAGGCCCTTGGCGAGCTGTTTGCTTCGAATCAGTTGTTGGGGTTGCTGGACCTGCTTTCGGGCGGGGCGATGGCCAACTTTTCGGTCATGGCGATGGGGGTGTATCCCTACATCACGGCGCAGATTATCGTTCAATTGCTGACGCCCATTATCCCTGCTCTGGAGAACTTGCAGAAGGAAGGGGAGCAGGGACGGGCCAAGCTGAATCGGTGGACGTGGTATCTGACGGTGCCGTTGGCGGCCTTGCAGGCGTATGGACAGGCTGTGTTGATGACCCAGATGAGTGGAGGGGTGCCGATTCTGGAAGAGTTTGGCCTTCAGAGCGCGCCGCTTACCACCCTGGCGATTCTGGCGACGATGACCGCTGGGACTCTGTTTGCAGTGTGGCTGGGTGAGTTGATCAGCGAGCAGGGCATCGGCAACGGAACATCCATTATCATCCTGGGCGGAATTCTGGCCCGGCTGCCCAATAGCCTGGCGGGAATGATCGCGACCGAGCAGTGGATATCGTTGATTCTCTTTTTGATTATTACGGCGATCACGGTGTTTGGCATTGTCATCATCCAGGAAGGCAAGCTGATGATCTGGGTGCAGTACAGCAGCCGAACACTGGGGCAGCGAGGGGGGCGGCTGCGCCAGACCCGATCGGTGCGGACCCACATTCCGCTCCGGGTGAATATGGCAGGCATGATCCCGCTGATTTTCGCCCAGAGCCTCATGGTCTTTCCAAGCACCATCGCCAGCTACTTTATGGCGCCGGCCGGACAGGATCCTCAGGGATTCGTCCAGACAGCCGCCTACTGGGTAGATCAGGTCTTTAACCCGCAGTACAACATCTACTGGCCCTTGTACTTTTTGATGGTGGTCGGGTTTACCTATTTCTATACCGACGTGATCTTTCAACAACAGAACATGGCCGAGAACTTGCGAAAGCAAGGCGCCTCGATCCCAGGTATCCGGCCCGGCAAGCGAACGGAATCCTTTTTGACTCAGAAGGTGCGGCGGATCACGCTGGTCGGGGCGTTGTTCCTGGGCGTGGTGGCGGTGCTGCCCTGGCTTGTGGACTTGCTCGTCGGGTTGTTCCCGGGTTTCGGGACAGGCATCACCGGCAGCAGTGTGATGATCATTTCATCGACAGGGTTGCTGATTGTGGTGGGTGTGATTCTGGACTCGATGCGGCAGCTTGAAGCCCAGCTCCAGATGCGCCACTATGACAAATTCCTGCGAAAAGGCATCTTGGGCTAGGGATTTGCTGATGCCTTCAGGAGCATTGTATCTGGTGTTGTTGGGCGGACCGGGCGCCGGCAAGGGCACCCAAGGGGAGCGACTTGCCGAGAACCTGGGCATCCCCCAGGTTTCCACAGGTGACCTGTTCCGTGAGAACCTGAAAAACGACACAGAGCTGGGCCGGCTAGCCAGGGGGTATATGGACCGCGGCGAGTTGGTGCCCGATGAGGTAACCGTCGCCATGGTTCGCGAGCGTCTGGCGCGGCCCGATGCGGCCCGGGGAGCTGTCTTGGATGGATTCCCGCGGACGATTGCCCAAGCCGACGCCTTGGAGGATCTACTGGCTGAACGGGGCGCCGGCCTGGCAGCCGTGCCCTATATCAGGGTTCCAGAGGAGGTCCTCCTGGCTCGCCTGGGCGGGCGCCGGACGTGCCGGGCCTGTGGGGCCATGTACCACGACCTGTTCCATCCGCCCCAAAAGGCCGGGGTGTGCGACAAGTGCGGCGGCGAGTTGTATCAGCGAGCCGATGACACGCCCGAGACACAGGCGCACCGCATCGAGGTGTACTTTCAACAGACGGCGCCCTTGATCGATTATTATCGCGACAAGGGGTTGCTGGTCGAGGTGGATGGACAGCCAGGGATCGACGCTGTTCAGAACGAACTACTGGACGTTATCAAAGGATTATGATTAGCATCAAGTCTGCCCGGGAGCTGGACCTGATGCGTCAGGCTGGTCGGATTGTGGCCGAGGTTTTGGACGCGATTCGCCGGTCGGTGGCGCCAGGGATGACCACCCTGGATCTGGAAGAGATCGCCGGCGAGATCATCGTGGGCAAATATCAGGCGATCCCTTCTTTCAAAGGGTATCACGGGTTTCCAGCCATGCTGTGTACCTCGGTTAACGAGGAGATTGTTCATGGCATCCCAAGTGGCCGTGTGCTGGAAGAAGGCGATATCGTGGGGGTGGATGTCGGCGTAATCCACCATGGCTATCATGGCGACGCGGCCCTCACGGTGGGGGTCGGCCCAATCTCGGCCGAGAGCCAGCGCTTGATGGATGTCACGGCCCGGGCCTTGGAGGTGGGAATCGAAGCCGCTCAACCAGGCAAGTGGACGACGGACATTTCCAGCGCGATTCAAACGTATGTAGAGAGCCAACAGTTTTCGGTGGTGCGTGAGTACACCGGGCATGGGATTGGCCGGCAGATGCACGAAGATCCGCAGATTCCCAACTACTATGAACCGAGGATGGGGCGGATCCGATTGCGGCCCGGGATGACCTTTGCTCTGGAACCGATGGTCAACATGGGCGATTGGAAGACCCGTGTGCTGGACGATCAGTGGACGGTTGTGACGGCAGATGGCAAAAGGTCGGCGCATTTCGAACACACGATCGCCGTAACCAAAGATGGACCCGAGATCCTGACGAAGCTGTAGTAACGAGCTGTGGAGGTGAATGATGAAGGTACAACCTTCCGTGAAGCGACGATGTGAAAAGTGCAAGATCATCAAGCGCCGTGGTGTGGTGCGGGTGATCTGCGTGAATCCAAAGCACAAGCAGCGGCAGGGATGAATGCCCAGCGCACAAGCCGCTGTGCCAGATAGGGTTCGTTGAGAACCGTGCACTGAGACTTGTGCATCTTTATGGAGGAAGACGATGGCACGTATTGCAGGTGTGGACTTGCCCCGAGACAAGCGAGTGGTAGTCTCGCTGACCTATATTTACGGGATTGGTTCTTCGAGCAGCCGCCAGATTTTGGACGAGGCGAGCGTGGACCCCGACGTTCGGGTACGCGATCTGGCCGAATCGGAAGTGTCCCGACTGCGCGAGATCATTGACCGGAGCTACCGAGTGGAGGGCGACCTGCGGCGTGAGGTGGCGATGAACATCAAGCGCTTGCAGGAGATCGGTTGCTATCGTGGCATCCGCCATCGGCGGAACTTGCCGGTGCACGGGCAGCGAACTCGGACCAATGCTCGTCAAAAACGTGGGGCCAAAAAGACTGTGGCTGGCAAGCGCCGGTCTCGGGCCAAGAAGTAGTAGTGAGGAACTGGAGGAATTAGAATGGCGAGACGACGAGCACCGCGGCGTGGGCCGCGACGGGAAAAGCGGGTCATCCCACGTGGTCAGGCACATATCCAGGCCACGTTTAACAACACGATCATCACCCTCACCGACACCACAGGCAACACGGTGGCCTGGGCCAGTGCGGGGACGGCGGGCTTTAAAGGCTCGCGCAAGAGCACTCCCTACGCTGCCCAGCTTGCCGCCCAGCAGGCTGCCCGGTCTGCGCAGGATAATGGGATGCGCGAAGTGGATATCTTTGTCAAGGGGCCTGGGCCGGGTCGTGAGGCCGCGATCCGTTCGCTGCAGGCAGCGGGTATGGTGGTCCGCTCGATCACCGACTTGACGCCGATTCCGCACAATGGCTGCCGACCGCCCAAAAGGCGGAGGGTGTAGTGTTCAGCGCGGTGGAATAGGGGCGCTGCGCCCTGTCCGCCAATTGGAGGTAGAATGGCAAGGTACAAAGACGCAGTCTGTAAACAATGTCGCCGCGAGGGCGAAAAGCTCTTTCTCAAGGGAGAGCGCTGTCTGTCGCCCAAGTGCGCGTTTGAACGACGACCTTTCCCGCCTGGGGCCCACGGCCAGCAGTCCGAGTTCCGGCGAAAGGTGTCGGACTATGGGCTTCAGCTCCGGGCCAAGCAGAAAGCCCGTCGGGTGTATGGGGTGCTGGAGCGCCAGTTCCGCCGCTATTTCAGCGAGGCCGAGCAGCGCCGCGGCTTGACCGGTTCCAATCTGCTCATCCTGTTGGAGAGCCGGTTGGATAATGTGGTCTACCGCTTGGGCCTTGGCTCATCGCGACCGCAGGCGCGGCAGATGGTGCGCCACGGTCACATTGAGGTCAATGGGAGGCGGGTCAATGTTCCCTCCTACCTGGTAGAACCAGGTGATGTGATCTCGGTGCGGGGCAAAAGCCGCCAGATGCCTTTCTTTAAAGACTTGGCCCAAGATCTGCCCCATCGACCGGTGGCTGAGTGGTTGAGTCGGGACGATGAGTTGATGACAGGTCGGGTCATGGCCTTGCCTGAGCGGAAGGACATCGACGTTTCGTTCAATGAGCAGTTGATCGTCGAATACTATAGTCGCTAAGGCTAGGGTGGACGATGGCTCTTGAAGGGGCGGCGAAGCACCGGTCGTCTGTGTGAGCCGAGTTGCTCGGTGGTCTTGAGCTTTGTGAGCAAGGGGGTGCCGCTTGTTGAGTCTGGTATTGCCGAAAATAGAAGCTGATGCTCAAACGAAAAATCGTGGCCGGTTCGTGATCAGCCCGCTGGAAGGTGGGTATGGGATCACGCTGGGCAATGCGTTGCGTCGCGTCCTCCTTTCGTCGTTGGAAGGAGCGGCCATTATCTCTGTCCAGGTGCGGGGGATCCCGCACGAGTTTTCCACGATCCCTCACGTCCGCGAAGATATGACCTCCCTGCTCCTCAATCTGAAGCAGGTGCGGTTCAAATTCTACGATGACGAAGAGGAAACAGCTCGGTTGAGCCTTGAGGTGCGGGGAGAAGGTGTGGTGACGGCGGGCGACATCCTGTGTCCGCCCAGCGTCGAGGTGGTCAACCCCGAGATCTATCTGTTGACCACCGATTCTCCCGATGCGAATGTGGAAATCGAGATGACGGTAGCGCGTGGACGGGGCTATTCCATGGCCGAAGAACGGGGCAAGTTGCCTGTGGCGGAAATCCCCACCGACGCGATCTATAGCCCTGTGCGCCAGGTCTCGTTCAAGGTCGAACGAGCAAGCATTGGGCAGGTGAGCAACTTTGACCGCCTGATTTTGGAAATCTGGACCGATGCCACGATCACGCCGATCGAGGCTCTGAGCACCAGCGCTCAGATTCTGGTCAAGCATCTGGTTCCGATTGCCGAATTTGGCGATGTAGCCGTCGAGGTCGAACCTGAAGTGGAGGAAAGCCGAATTCCGGAGCGAGTGGCTGAGACCGAGATCGAAGACCTGGACCTGTCGGTGCGGGCCTTTAACTGCCTCAAGCGCGCTGGCATCACCCGGGTCGGCGAGATTTTGGAAAAGCTCGAACGGGATGAAAACGAGCTGCTGTCGATCCGCAACTTTGGGCAAAAGTCCCTGGACGAGCTGAAAGAAAAGCTGGCGGACAAAGGCTTTTGGCCTTTGCCGACTGAATAGCCCAGGTCTGGTCTGGTATCGGAGGCGTTGACGAGAAATGAGACATCGAAAAGCAGGCCGTCATTTAAAACGGTCATCTAGCCATCGACGAGCCTTGTATCGAAATTTGATGACAGAACTGTTTCGCCATGAGCGGATCGAAACCACCGAAGCCAAGGCTCGGGCTGTCCGTCCTCTGGA
>CAZNQW010000077.1:0-15505 GCA_964575225.1 uncultured Anaerolineaceae bacterium
CGATGGTCGTATCGACGCCGGTGCCGTCGATGCCAAAGATCATGTGCCAGGGGAATCCCGCAGCCGTCAAGGGGGTGGGTGGATCATAGTGGACCAGGATCACATCGGCCGGCGCCTGCTTGGCCAACGTTCCCAAGCGCGGACCCAGCCCCGGGAAAAAGGTTTGGGCGATGCGGGCGTTGTTCTTCCAGGCCATGTCCATCACCTGGTCGGCGCCCAGGGTGCGAGGGTCGCCGGTGGCCTGTTTGTGCACAAGGTAGGCGGCGGCCATTTCGGTGAACATGTTGTTCGAAAAGCCATCGTTGCCCAGACCCACGGGAATGCCCCGCTTGAGCATCCAGGGCACGTCGGCGGTCCCGACGGCATTGTTCATGTTGGAGCGAGGGTTGTGCACCACCATCGTCTTGGTATCGCGCAGAATGTCCACCTCCAGGCGGTCCACGTGCACACAGTGAATGGCCAGGGTTTTGGGTCCCAGAATCCCGGCCTCGTGCAATCGCTCGACCACGCGCAACCCACTGATGCGCAGGGTTTCCCGGACGTCGGCCTGATCCTCAGCCACGTGGACGTGAAAGCCGACGCCGAGGGGTTCGGCGCTCTGCACACAAGCCTGCAGGGTCTCGTCGGAAAGGGTCATGGAGGCGTGCAAGCCAAAGGTAGCCGCCAGGTGATGGTCGCCGCGGCTCTGCCGCCGGCGGGCCTCGTGGATAAAGCGCACGTTCTCGGCAATGCCCGCTTCCATCGCCTGCTTGCCGTCGCGGTCTGTCACTTCGTAACAGAGGCAGGCCCGCACGCCGGCCTGGTCGACAGCTGCGGCGATCTGGTCCAGGCTGCCGCCGATGTGCCTTTGGCTGGCATGATGATCGAGCAGCGTGGTGGTTCCATGCCGGATGGCGTCCACCAGGCACAGCAACGCGCTCTGGGCCACGTCCTCAGGCCAGAGGGTTTTGTCCAGCCGCCACCACAGTTTTTCCAGGATCTCGGGGAAATTGGCGGCAGGCTCGCCGCCCAGGGCCATGCCGCGCGCAAAAGCGCCGTAAAAATGGGTGTGGGCGCAGATCACGCCCGGCATCACCAGCATACCTTGGGCGTCGAGGCGTTCGGCCTCTGGATACCGGGCCTCCAGGTCGGCGCTGGGCCCCATGTCCTGGATCTGTCCGCCCTCAATGTACAACGCCCCCCCGGGCAACACCTCGTTGGGCGCGCCCATCGTCACCAGCGTTCCATTTGTGATTAGCATCGTCTATCCTCCCGACTCCTTTACGGATAGTCCCTCCCTGGATCGCCCGCACCCGTATTGTACTCCAAAAGCGTAGCGGCGGCAAGCGCCACGCCCGGCCGGCGCGTAAGATGGTGGAGCAGTAGGGGCGACGCATGCGTCGCCCGTACGGTGCCGCCCGCGCAGCACAGCAATCGCATGGGCGGAACCTGTAGGGGCCGGTTTCAAACCGGCCCCTACAAGATATGCCCGCGGGCTCTTGATTATCCTGGGTGACAGGCAAGGCCGGTCACTCGGGATCGGCAGCGACTAGAGTTCGTACAACTCTCCGTACTTACGCCGCAGATACCGGATGTAGGGTTCGACGCTCATGGGTTGGCCGCAGGTCCGCTGCATCAGCTCCTCAGCCGTGAATTTGGTCCCATGGCGATAGATGTTCTCTTGAAGCCAGGTGTGTAACGTGCCAAAACGACCCTGGGCCATTTCTTGGGTGATCTCTGGGTGGGCCTGGAGCGCCGTCTCGTACAACTGGGCGCCCAGGATGTTGCCCAGGGTATAGCCCTGGAACATGCCCCCCACCGGCCCAAAGAACCAGTGCACGTCTTGCATCACGCCATCCCGGTCGTCGGGCGGCTCGATGCCCAGATCGGCCTGGAAGCGGGCGCGCCAGGCTTCGGGCAGGTCCTTGACCGCCAGGTTGCCCTCCAACATGGCCAACTCAAAGTCAAAGCGCAGCATCACGTGGAGGTTGTAGGTCACCTCGTCGGCCTCGGTGCGGATCAGCGATTTCTTTACCTTGTTGATGGCCCGATAAAAGGCATCCAGCGAGACGTCTTGCAGCGCATCGGGAAAGGTGGCCTGCAACTTGGGATAGAAATGCTCCCAGCAGCCACGGCTCCGCCCCACCAGGTTCTCCCACAGGCGGGATTGGCTTTCGTGCATGCCCGCCGAGGTGCCCTCTGCCAGGAGCGTGCCGTCCAGTTGGGGATCGACCCCTTGCTCATACATGCCGTGCCCCGCCTCGTGCAGCGTGCTGAACAGCAGGTCGTTCAGGTGGTTCTCTTGCACGCGGGTGGTGATGCGCACATCGCCCACCGAGAACGAGGTGGTAAAGGGGTGGGGTGCCTTGTCCTGCCGGCCGCGCTCCATATCATATCCATAGGCCTGCACCATCTCCAGGGCAAAGTCCCACTGCGCCTTTTCGGGATAGTACCTGTACAGGCAGGAATCGTCGGCCGGCGGCTGTTCGGTAATGGCCCGGACGATGGGCACCATTTTCTCGCGGAGTTCGGCAAAGGTCTGGCGGATGGTGGATGCCTTCATGCCATAATCGGCATCCGAAATCAGCGGGTCGGCGATGTGCTCGTACTCAAAGTACTCGGAGTACTGGCGACTCAACTCCAGCGTCCGCTCCAGATGGGGGCGCACCGCGGCAAAATCGTTGGCCGGCCGGGCCACCGTCCAGGCCTGAAGGGATTGGGCCAGATGGTTGTTGAGTTCAGCGACAAAGGCCGACGGCACCCGCGTCGCCCGCTCAAAGACGCGGCGCGCCACACGGATCAAGCTGGCCTCGTCCGATTCGTAAGGCAGCCCTTCTTCGTAGGGACGCAGCGCATCCAGCAGCTTGCCCACCGTCGCATCGGTCATCTTTTCGTGGGCCAGCCGTTGCAGTGTGGCCATCTGCCGCCCGCGGGCCTCTGCACCACCGGGAGGCATGTAGGTCATCTGGTCCCAGCCCAACACAGCCGAAGCCGATTGGAGATCCTTGATCTCCATCAGGCGGGTCTTGAGTTCTCGATACGTTTTCTCCATTTTTGTTCTTCCTTTCACCCAACGATGCGTAATAGATAACAAAAGGAAAGTAGGGCTCGCCCCCTTCCGTCATGCCCGCATGGTGGGGCGCCCTCGCAAGTGCCCATTGCCGGATTGCTGGCGCGCCATGGCGGGCGGGGATGTCGGCGTGGTCTGGTCCCGGCAAGGCTCAAGATCTAGGCGAGGATCCGTTTCCATTTAGAACGGGTCCCTCTCCTCGCCCGAACCCGCCGGGCGAACATCCTCCACCATGAGCTGGGTCCTTTTCTGGTGGTTCCAGTCGTTGACGCCCACCGTATAGACGAGTTCGACCCGTCCGGTCAAGGCGTCGCTCCGGTCGCCAAAGCCAAAGGCCACGGCTTCCCAACTTGCATTTTTGGCATCGAGCAGATCGAGTTTCAGGTGCTGACCCTGGGCGCCCATTCTTCTCATGGATCGGACCCGAGCCGCCCGGCTGAGGAACACCGGCCGGGGATTGGCCATGCCGCAGGGTTCGAACAGGCCCAGGTGGTCCATCGTCACCTCTGCCAGGTCCGCCAGGTCGCACTCGACGTCGATATGGACCACGGGGCGCAGATCCTGGCCCGCCAACTGCTCCTGGGCCAGCTCCTGCAGCCGAATGCGCAGGTCTTCCAGGCAGGCGGTGGCGGCGGTGAACCCGGCAGCGGCCGCGTGCCCGCCATGGCGGATCAGCAGGTCGGAGCAGGCGTCCAGGGCGCGGGTGATGTGAAACTCGGCGATGGAGCGGCAGGAACCCCGGCTCTCTTCCGCTCCCTGCTCGACGACCACAGTGGGCCGGTAATGGGCCTCGGTCAGGCGGCCGGCCGCCAGACCGACGATCCCGAGCTCGACCTCGGGGCTGGCGGCAAAGTAGAGGTAGGCGTCGGGGTCGCCCTCCTGGACCAGCGCCTCGGCCCGGGCCACTGCCTGCTCGGTCTGGGTCTGTCGCGTGCGGTTCAGCTCGTCGAGCTGGCGGGCCAGCTCTCGGGTTTGGAGGGGGTCCTGACAGGTCAAAAGGTCATAGGCCAGTGTGGCCGATCGGAGCCGGCCTGCGGCGTTGAGGCGTGGCCCCAGCCGAAAGCCGATGGCGGTGGCATCGACCTCGCCGCGACGGACGTTCGCCGTGGCCATCAAGGCCTCGATACCCGATCGGGGAGCCTCGTTCAGAGCTTTCAGACCGCGACGCACCAGGGCTCGGTTCTCCCCCGTCAAGGGCGCCAGATCGGCCACCGTACCCAGGGCCACCAGGTCCAACAGCCGCTCTTCGGGCAGGGGGACCGGTTTGCCGATCGCCTCCCGCATTCTGAGAAAGGCCTGCGCCAGCTTGTAGGCGACGCCCACCCCGGCCAGTTCCTTGAAGGGATAGGGACAGTCCTGCTGTTTGGGGTTGATGACGGCCATAGCCGGCGGCAACACCTCGCCGACCGAGTGGTGGTCGGTGAGAATGATCTCCAGGCCTTTGGAAGCCTCGGTGACCTCCACGACGGAGCGAATGCCACAGTCCACGGTGATGACCAGTCGGACGCCCTGGCGCCACAGATCGCGCAAGGCATCCAGGTTCAGCCCATAGCCCTCGTCGACCCGATGGGGGATATAGGGCATCACGCGCCCGCCGGCCGCTTGCAGCACCTCCACCAGCAGGGCCGTGGCGGTCACGCCGTCGACGTCAAAGTCGCCGAACACGGCCATCTGCTCGTTATCCTCAATGGCCCGCCACAGGCGCCGAACGGCCCTCTCCATCCCCTTCATTTCAAAAGGATTGGGCGCCTCGAAATCGTCCGCCAGAAAGGCCCGAACCTGCTCTGGCGTCCGGATTCCCCGGTTGTACAGGACCTGGACCACCCAGGGAGGGAGGTCAGGATAGAGGACCGCCTGCTCGGAGGGCACGCGCGGCGCTATGTTCCAACGTTTGGACTGCAAAGACAAACCGCCCACTCCCCGCTCAAAAAAGCAAGAGCGAGGAGCATGCACGCCTCGCTCTCACTACGTCCGATAGTCGTACGTTTATAACCAGTTCTGCTTTCTGATAAACTCGGTGACGTACGGGATTTCGAAATACTTGCCCTGATAGGCCTCCCACGCCCAATACAGCGTGACAAACCAGATCACAATCGACCCGATGCCGCAGAGCCCACCGATAAAGAACGTGACTGCAGCCAGAATACATCCCAACAACATCACCAATACCCAAACGACAAGGTTGGCCGCCAAAGCCTGGACCGCATGGTAGCGCTGGAAGGGACGGGCTTTCATGTCCTCAACCAACAGAATGATGATGGCTACCAATGGGATGGGGTATGACAGCGCAGCCATGAGCTTGTCATTGTCCGAAATGTCGCCGACGGGAGGAACTGTATAGTCCTCTTGCATGTGTATTCACCTCCTTTCGATGTGCGATGATACGAGCCCAAACCTCCGAACTCTACTCCATTGTAACAGCCCCCTGGAGAAATGTCAAGGGCGATTGTAGAGGTATCCTGGGTTTTTGGCCCGCGCCTCTGAATGTGTTACAATCCAAAGGAAAACTGTTTTCTATACGCCCGAGCCGCGATCGAGTTGCAGAAATCGGCCGGGCTCGACTGGATGGATCTGCGCCAAGGGGAAACGATGACACGAATTGTTTTCATGGGAACACCCGACTTTTCCGTGCCCACGCTCCAGGCGATGGCCCAACAGTACCCTATCGCCGGCGTGGTGACCCAGCCCGACCGGCCCGCCGGCCGGGGCAAGCGGATTGTCGCCCCGCCGGTCAAAGAAACGGCCCTGGCCCTTGGGCTGCCGGTGTACCAGCCCACATCCCTGCGCACACCCGAGGCGGAGCAGCGCCTGGCCGAATGGCAGCCCGATCTGATCCTGGTCGCCGCCTTTGGCCAGATCCTGCAAGCCGCGATCCTGGACCTGCCGCCCCATGGGTGCCTGAACGTCCACGCCTCCCTGCTGCCCCGCTACCGGGGCGCTGCGCCCATCTCGGCGGCCATTCTCAATGGCGAATCGACCACCGGCGTCACCATCATGCGCATGGACGAGGGCATGGACACCGGGCCGATCCTGGCCCAAGCTTCCTGCCCCATCACAGCAGACGACACCACCGGCACGTTGACGGCCACATTGGCCGACCTGGGCGCCCAGCTTCTGGTCGACACGCTCCCCCGTTGGCTGGGAGGTGAATTGGCCGCCCAACCCCAGGACCACGAGCAGGCCACCTACTGCCGCCCCCTCACCAAGGAGGATGGGCGCCTGGACTGGACGCGACCGGCCGAGTTCCTCTCGCGGCAGATCCGGGCCTGCAATCCCTGGCCCGGCGCCTTTACCACCTGGCAGGGCCGCCGCCTAAAGATCCTGCTGGCCCGGCCCCATCCAGGCGATCCCGGCAATTGCCCGCCCGGGCAGGTCATCGCCCTGGTTGACGGCATCGGCGTCGTCACCGGCGCGGGGTTGCTCGAATTGGCCGAGGTGCAGCTCGCCGGCAAAAATGCCATGGACGCCCAGCAACTCGCCCGCGGCCAGCGGGATTTTGTGGGCGGGATTCTCGGCCGGTAGACCCGCCCCGGGAGTGTAGGCCTTGTATGGGCGACGCGTGCGTCGCCCGTATAGAAATGCTGTCACGCCCGCCACAAGTACTCTCGCGCACAAGCGCCTGCGTACTCGCAGGCAGCATCCATCCTGCACCACGCCTCGTCCTGGCCGACTAGGGCCCACCCCTTGACTGCTGCAACCGCAATTGACATTTGCCCCCTTTTGCGGTAAGATGAAGCGCGGGATACCCCTATGGACGTTTTTTCGCGCGAGATGGTTTGTACAAGGAAAGGAGTTGAGCCATGTTCCACCGAGTGACCCTGATTGGCCGTGTGGGCCAAGACCCTCAAATGCGATACACACCCGATGGCACGCCAGTGACCAATTTCAGCCTGGCGACGACGACGACCCTCAGCAAGGCAACCCGCCCAGACTGCCCAGCAGGGTGGAAGGAATCCTACAACGGGAAGAACTGGGAATTGACCACCTGGTGGCGGGTCACCTGCTGGCGGGGACTGGCCGAAACCGTGAACAGCTACCTGACCAAGGGGCGCGAAGTGTTTGTCGAAGGGGAAATGGCAGGCGAAGCCACCAACGGATCGCTCAACCCCCGAGTCTGGACCGGCAAAGATGGCCAGGCGCGGGCCAGCTTTGAAATCACGGCGCGCACCGTCAAGTTCCTGGGCGGGCGCGGCGAAGGAGATTCGGGCACGGACTATCCCGTAGGCGAACCGCCGCCCGACGGCTTTGAAGAGGACTCGCTCCCCTTCTAGCCCGCGGGTTCTGAAAAAACCGGCCCAACGTCCAGGATTCCACGGCGAAGCACAGGCCGTGCCGTTCCTTTGGGCTCAAACAAGAGATCGATGGGGCGTCGTTCGTCGTCGACGGTGAACGACGTTCCTGTTTGCACGCCAGGGAGAAAACCGACCATGAGCGAACGTCAGCCGACCCCAAGACCCATCCAGGTAGAGTTGCCCGCAGAGTTGGAAGCCATCTATTCCAACTTTGCCCTGATCACCCACTCGAATTCCGAGGTCATTGTCGATCTGGCGCGGGTGTTGCCCAATGTGCCCAAGGCCAAAGTGTACGCCCGGGTCATCATGACCCCGCTGAACGCCAAACTGCTGCACAAAGCGCTGGGCGAGAACTTGGCCAAGTTCGAGGCTTCCCACGGCGAGATCAAGATCCAGGGTCAGGGTTTTGAGGCGCCGGTGGAACGCATGGGCTTTGTCCGAGACTAGAGGGGAGCCAGAAGGATTTCATGCTCAAACCGATCGTAGCCATTGTAGGCCGTCCGAACGTCGGCAAATCGACTCTGTTTAACCGGATTGTCGGCAAGAAACGGGCCATCGTCGAGGACATCCCCGGCACCACCCGCGACCGCCTCTATGGCGACGCCGAGTGGAATGGGATCCCTTTCACCGTGGTGGATACCGGCGGCATCGAGGTGATCGAAAGCCAAAAAAAGCGCGCCCCCGCCAGCCAGCCAGAACCCCTGTCGAGGGGCTCGGTAGGCTTTATCGAAGAGATCCGCACCCAGGCCGAGATTGCCATCGAAGAGGCCGACGCCATCCTCATGGTCGTCGACATCCTCGATGGCCCCACCCCCGCCGATGAAGACATCGCCGAGGTGCTGCGACGTACCGACAAACCGGTGCTGGTGGCGGCCAACAAGGCCGACAACCAGAAACGCTTTCCGGGCGCTTACGAATTCTATACCCTGGGGTTGGGCGACGTCTTCCCCGTGTCGGGCATGCACGGCATCGGCATCGGCGATGTGCTGGATGCGCTGGTCGAGGTGCTGCCCGTGGTGGAGGATGAGGAAGAGCCGGACGCCCTCAAGATCGCGCTGGTGGGACGGCCCAATGTGGGCAAGTCGTCGCTGCTCAACGCACTATTGGGCGAAGAGCGGGCCATCGTCAGCGAAATCCCGGGCACCACCCGCGACGCCACCGACACCTACCTCACCTGGGAGGGCCAGTCGGTGCTGCTGATCGACACGGCGGGCATCCGCCGGCGCGGTCGCGTGGAGCAGGGCATCGAAAAGTTCAGCGTCCTGCGCTCGATGCGCTCCATCTCTCGGGCCGATGTCGTCCTGCTGCTGCTGGACGCGCAGGACCTGGTCACGGCCCAGGACGCCCACGTGGCTGGTTACATCCTCGAGGAGATGCGCAGCATCCTGGTCGTGGTGAACAAGTGGGATCTCATCCCCAAAGATACCTACACCATGGATGCCTACACCAAACAGATCCGCGCCGATCTAAAGTTCTTGGATTATGTGCCCGTGTTGTTCATCTCGGCGCTATCGGGGCAACGCGTGAACAAGGTGCTGCCCATGGCGTCTCAGATCCACCAGGAGCGAATGGTGCGCATCTCCACCGGAGAGTTGAACCGCCTGGTCGAGGATGCGACCATCCGCCACTCACCGCCTCACAAAGCCGGCAAACAACTCCGATTCCTGTACGCCACCCAGGCCAGCGTCGATCCGCCCACCTTTGTCTTTTTCGTCAACGATACCCGGCTGGTCCATTTTTCCTACGAGCGCTACTTGGAGAACCAACTGCGGCAGCGCTACGGCTATCTGGGCACCCCTCTCAAGCTGGTGTTCCGCGGCCGGGAAAAGGACTAGATAGTTCCACAATAGAGGCGGAAGGATCTGGGTGCCCACAGGCAGCATCCACCTCGGCCGCAGGGGCGACGGCCTTGTATGGAGTGCGGCAGCTTGCTGCCGTGAAATTGCCCCGCGAGCAAGCGCTCGTTCCCAGGGAACCAAGTCACAATGGTGGGTTTCGTACGGGCGGGTTTCAAACCCGCCCGTACGGGCAGCACCGAGAGGAATCGTCGCTCAATACCCAAGGCCTCTCTATTCGAATCGAAAACGCCAGGCCGCCAGGGCCAGGATGCCGACCGCATAGGCGAGCATGATCGCCACCCCCAGGAGAACCGATTCCAGGCCCATCCCCCGGATGACAATATTCTCAAACCCGGTCATGGCCCAAGCTGTGGGCAATAGGCGCCCGATGGCCTGAAAGGCCTCGCCGGTGAACTCCAGGGGCACCCACGCGCCCCCCAGACCCGCCAACAGAAACATGGCCACCAGGGAATAGACGACGACGTGGTCGTCGGACTTGGCCAACACCCCAATGAGCAACCCCAACGCCGCGCACCACAGGGCCGTGGCGACGGCCAAAAGGACCGTCGCTACCGGCTCGCGCATATAGTCGACGCCCAGGGCAAGCTGGCCAAAGGCGATCAAAATCGCGAGCTGGCCCAAAATCATGAGGACCATAGCCAGGTAGTGGCCCAAAATGATCTCAGTCCGGGAGATGGCCGTGGTCAGCAGCCGGCGCAACGCGCCCGACTTGCGCTCCATCACCAGGACGGAAGCGGCCCCGATCAGCCCGGCGATGGCAAACTGAACCATCATCGAGGGCGACGTGTGCGAAAAGCCGCTCTGCATCACATCGACCTCCCCCTCGTCGTTCGACGCCACCCCCTGCCGGACGTCGACAGTCAGCGGTGGGTCCTGCCAGACAACCAGGGCCCGGTCGATGGCCTCTTCCAGAAACTGGGTACGGGCTGCCCCTCCGCCCAGCGGCGCCGTCCCGCTGCTTTCAGCCCGCGCGTCCAAGGCCTCGGCGCTGAGGCGGGCCGCTTGCACCGCCCCTGCCAACCGGGCGGCCATCCGTTGGATCTCGTTCTGGGCTGCCAGGCCGGCCGCTCCCGCACCGGTCCCAAGCGACTCCAGGCGCGGGAGCTGGCCATCCACGGACGAGCGGCGGGACCCGGCGGCGGCGGGCCCCGCGGCGGCCAGATCTGCCTCCTGCACCTGTTGCTCGGCCTCATCCACCGCCGCCTCACCGGCCTCCAGCAGCACCAACCGCACGACGCCCGAAGATTCCAGCAATTGCTGCAACCCGGCGCTCAAGGGCGCGCCCCCATCCAAGTCCAGCCAGCCCACGGGCAGGCGCGGGTCGTCCTGGCTGCCGCCCATCCCGCCAAAGGCAACGCCGAACATCAGCGTAAAGACAATGGGCATCCCCAACAGAAACATCGCCGTCTGTCGATCCCGCACCAATTGCATAAGGTCTTTGAGGGCCAAATCCAGGGCTCGCATGGTGGACCTCCTAGGCGAAACGCCTGCGAAATGCATACACACTGACGGCAAACAGGGCGGCACTCAGAGCCAGCATGACCAGCACCGTGGGCAGCACATCGGCCCACCCGCCACCCCGCAACAGTAACTCCCACCCTCGCACGGCCCAGCCGTGGGGCACAAGCAGAGGCACGATGCCAAGCGCCCCCGGGGAGCCGCCGGGCGTCCCCGCGGTAAAGATGTTCATCATGCCCACCATACCAGCCAGGGTGAGCACGCCGCCGAAAATCACTCCTCCCTGACGGGTGTTCTTTAGCAGCGAGGTGATGAACAGGCCCAGGCTGGCCGCCAGGATGATCATTCCCAGCGCCACCAGCACCACACCTCCGGGCGACCCCCAGTCGATGCCAAAGATCAGCGCCGAGGTGCCCAAAAGCACGCCCACCTGGATCACCAGCGTGACCAGAGAGGCCAGGATCCGGCCAGCCAGCACCGCCGCCCGCGGCGTCGGCGTGGTAAAGAGCCGGGGCAAGGTGCCCGATTCCTGCTCTTGCAAGAGGGATTGGGCCGTAAAGGCGCCGGCAAAGAACACAAAGAACACCATCATGCCCGCCATGATCAAGCTGATCGCGTCGGTTTGCACGTTGCCCGACTTTGGTTCGGTGGCAGCGGGTGAACGCACATCGATCAAAAGGCGATCCCCTTCCGCCTGGCCCATCTCAGCCGACCAACGGCCATAGGCCAGCGCGACCGCCTCGGCCTCCGATGCCTCCAGGGTCAGCCCCGACTCGGCCCACTGATCGGCCATCACATCGACAGCGATCCGACTCCCGGCAAAACCGTCGACAAACTGCTGGATGAGGCTTTTGACAATCTGAGGGGCCAGGGTCAGGGTCGGATCGTGGTACACCTCCACAGCGGCGCGGCTTTCCGCCTCGAACAAAGCCGCAGTGAACCCTTGGGGCACCAGGACCGCCACCGCTGCCTCCTGACGGTCCACAGCAGCGCGGGCCGCCTCGGGACTCTCGGCCGTCGCCACCTGGAGCAGATCGGCCAGCTCCTCAGACCCCAGAACATCGACCAGCATCTGGCCCGCCGAAAAGCCTCCAAGCGGTTGGTCCTGGTTCACCACCTGAACCGCGCTGGTTGGCAGATCGAACCCGCCCTCGCCCGAGGCCAGCCCCCCAAAGGCAAAGTAAAAGATGGCTGCCACCAGCAAGGGGACCAAGAAACTGATAGCCAGAAAAGTGGGGCCGCGAATCGACCGCAGCAGATCTTTGAGAGCGATATCGAGTGCCTTCATCATCCTACCCCCCCGTTGCGCGCCCAAGACGCCGGCCTAATCCCTCAGGGCGCGACCCGTCAGGTGCAAAAAGACCGCCTCCAGGTTCGGCTCCTGGATGTCGACCGAGGTCACGCGCACCCCGAGCTGGGTCGCGGTTTCGAACAATCGGGGAAGCACCCGGTTGCCGTCATCGGCCAGGAGGGTCACTTGCCCATCACCGGCCGACACCTGGCGGACGCCCTCGAGGGTGCGCCACAGATCGACGATTTCTGCCGTGGATTCGGCGCTCGTGGTCAAATTGATCCGGTCCAATTCGCCCACCACCTTGACCAGCTCGTCATGGGTGCCGTAGCGAATGATCTGGCCCTGATCCATAATGGCGATATGGTCGGCCAACTCCTGGGCCTCCTCCATATAGTGGGTCGTGTACAGGACCGTCATCCCCTGGCGGTTGAATTCCTTGACCCCATCGAGGATGTTGCGCCTACTCTGGGGATCGATGCCTACGGTCGGCTCGTCCATGATCAGTACCTGGGGCCGGTTCAGCAGGGCGATGCCGATGTTCAAACGGCGCTTCATGCCCCCCGAGAACTTGGCCACCTGGCCCTTGCGCCGGTCGGCAAGGCCCACAATGTCCAGCACCTCCTCGACCCGCTCCTTGAGCGGCGCCCCCCGCAGGCCATACATCTTGGCCCAAAACGTCAGGTTCTCCCCCGCCGAGAGGTCCTCGTAGAGGGCAATCTCCTGGGGGACCACGCCGATGGCCGCCTTGACCGCCATCGGTTCGCGCACAATCGAGTGGCCCATCACCTGGGCATCGCCCCGGGTGGGCCGGAGCAGGCAGGATAGCATGGATATGGTCGTGCTCTTGCCCGCCCCGTTGGGCCCCAGGAGGGCAAAAATCTCGCCCTCAACCACATCAAAACTGACCCCCTGCACCGCATAGACCTCGCCATAGTCCTTGTGCAGGTCCTGCACCTGAATCGCCACGCGATCGGTCATCGTCCTTCTCCTCTTGGAGTCGCCTTCTTGCCAAATGACCACGGCCCCCTCAGCACCCGCTGGGAGCCCTCTCCAACAACCGGACCCCATCGGCTCCGGCGACGATCACGGTATCGGCCATGTCCAGAAACAGGCCGTGGTCCACGATCCCGGGGCGATCGGCCAGGGCCCGCGCCACCTCCTCGGGGTGGAGAATACCCTCGGGGAACCAACACCGCGCCAGGTAGTTGCCGTTGTCGGTGACAATGGGCTCCCCATCGTCTTCCCGCCACAATTCGGCCCGGCAGCCCAGGGTGCTCAGCCAGCGTACCTGCGCCTGGGCGGCAAAGGGCACGATCTCCACCGGCAGGGGGCCGCGGCCCAGGCGCGGCACCAGTTTGGATTCGTCCACGACAATGATCAATCGCTCGGCGTGAATTTCGACGATCTTTTCCCGCAGCAGGGCCCGGCCCAACCCCTTGATCAGGTTCAGGTCGGGATCGACTTCGTCGGCGCCGTCCACCGCCAGGTCGAGGTGGGGCTGCTCGTCGAGGGAGGCCAACGGGATGCCCCAGCCCCGGGCCCGTTGGGCCGTGCTCTCGGAGGTCGGCACGCCTACAAGGTGGTGGAACTCGCTCGCCTGCATCCTTTGCCCCAGCAGATCGACAAAGAGGGTCGCCGTCGAACCGGTGCCCAGACCCAGAACCATATCGTCGCGTACATAGTCAAGCGCTCGCTGCGCCGCTTGTTCTTTGAGATTCATACAGACCTCCATAGCAACTCCCGGCGAGTCAGAGACCAACCGGGAGTCGGCGAAAATTCTATCTCCGTTGCGTCCTGGGTTCACGGTTTCAGGGTATACTCCGAGAGCCGCCCCCGTCGGTGCGGGATCGCGCGAACGACCCCACGCGGGCGGCAACACGTGATTTTGGCCCGGACGCCACTGTCTTGGGCAAATCGACTATTTGGTCAGCGCCTTGCGTACCTCTTCGATCTGACCGGCGCTGTTGAGCTTTTCGTTCTTGTGCGCGATGAATTTGGCGTATTCGGCCATAAAGATCTTGCCCGGTGCCCGAAAGTCAAACTGCTCGGGCTTGTCGCGGAAGAACTCGCGGTGGACGCGGGTCCACACCAGGCGACCGTCGGTGTCGATGTTGACCTTGGTCACGCCCAGGGGAACCGCCTTGGCAAATTCGTCCTCGTCCACCCCTTTGGCTGAGGGATTCATCGCTCCGCCGGCGGCGTTGATGCGCTCTACCTCTTCGCGAGGGACGGAGGAGGAACCGTGCATGACCAACGGGAACCCCGGCAGGCACTCCTGGATCTCGGCCAACCGTCGAAAATGCAGGCCCTGCGAACCGCTGAACTTGTACGCACCGTGGCTGGTGCCAATGGCGACCGCCAGGCTGTCGCAGCCCGACTGCTGCACAAATTCGGCGGCTTCGTCGGGGTCGGTCAGCATGGCATTTTTCTCGTCTACGGCCACATGCTCTTCGACACCGCCCAGCATCCCCAGCTCGGCCTCGACACTGATGCCCTTGTCGTGAGCGCGCTCGACCACGCGGCGGGTAGTGGCCACATTTTCGGCAAAAGGCATGTGCGAGGCATCGATCATCACCGAGCTATAGAACCCGGAATCGATGCAATCGTAGGCCGCCTCTTCGTCGCCATGATCCAGATGAACGGCAAAGATGGCTTCGGGGAACACCTCTTCGGCCGAGCGGATCAGGCCCTCCAGCATCTTGACGCGGGCGTAGGAACGCGCCCCCTTGGAGATCTGGATGATAAAGGGGGCCTTGGAATCCAGGTTCCCCTGGAACAGGCCGATGCACTGCTCCATGTTGTTGATGTTGTAGGCTCCCACGGCGAATCGGCCATAGGCTACTTGAAACAGTTGATCCGTTGTCGCAATCATGGTTTCCACTCCTTTATGTATGTTGCTCGGTTCACTCGAGGGTAAGCAAAAAGGCGATCAGGTCGTCGAGCTGCTGTGGCGTGAGTTGGCTGCCATAGGTGGCCGGCATCATATTCGCCGCGAACCCCTGGGCAATGACGGCATTGGGCTTTACGATCTCCTGCCGAATAAAGTCGTCGGCCGGTTTGCCGCTCGCCGCCGCCCGGGTGGCAAGACCCGCCAGGCTTGGGCCCGCCAGCCTCTTGCCGGCTTCCAACGAATGGCACGAACGACAGGCAGGAGAAGCCCCAGTGGCAAAAACCTGCTCCCCGATCAGTGCGTCGCCCGGGCCCGTCTCTCCTGCCGGTTGAGCCGCTTCGCCGCCACAGGCAACCAGGACCAGCAGCAGGGCAAAAAGAAAGACAAACAGGAGTCGATTCATAGGTCATCTCTCTTTCCTGACCCCACCTGCATCGGCAGGGTCGCGTCTGTGGATCTGATGTCTCCAGTATAGCACAATCTTGCACCAGAGCCAAGCGCACGACCCAACAGGTTCAGCGGTGTTGCTAAATCGGCCATACGATCTGATTTGGGGTAATGAATGGGCCCCCGCTTTCGCGGGGGCGACGAGTTGGCGGCGGGCTGCGCTTAGCCTATATTTCGCAGTTTGAGAACCGCACATTGAGAACCGAATAGAGAGCT
>CAZNQW010000078.1:0-15503 GCA_964575225.1 uncultured Anaerolineaceae bacterium
CAGCAGGCCGCGCCCAGACTACCCGCTTGGCCGGAAAATTTGGAACGCGCGCCCTTGCCGGCGTTGGGTGTATGTGGGGGCTCGGCCGCCCCCCCACACCCCCAGCCCGGGGGCCTAACGCCCCCGGTGCCCCCCGAATCTGGTGCGTTGCCCGGTCGGCCTTCGTACGCGTGGATGATTTTGTGCAATACGTACAATTCGTGGACGGCTGGCCCAACGCCGGGGGCTCGACGGAAAATCGCGGGGCCTCAGCTCGCCTGGCGGGTGACTTCGATGACGTTGGGCAATCGCTCGATCTTGTCCAGGATGCGCACGAGCTGGCTGATGGTGGTGATTTCCAGCGTGGCGGTCAGGGTGTTCAGATTGGTCTTTTGCGCCGAGATCGAATTGACCTCGCGCATGTTGACCCGCTCTTCGGAGATGACCGTGGCAATATCGCGGAGAAGCCCGCCCCGGTCCCAGGCGCGGACTTTGATGATCACCGGATAGACCCGGTTCTGGACGGTGCCCCAATCGACCTCGATGAGGCGTTCGACCTCGCCCTTGTTGGTGCGCACCAGGATGTTGGGGCAGTCCCATTTGTGGATGGTCACCCCCCGTCCCCGGGTGACATAGCCGACGATGGGCGAGGGGTCGTCGGGGCTGGGTTTGCAGCACTGGGCCAATTGGGTGTGCAGATCGCCCACGCCCTTGACGCGGATGCCCTCGGGCGTCACAGCCACGGGCACCTCTTCCTCGGAGGCAAACACCTCCTCCTTGGGCAGGGCCTGCAACACACGGGCGCCGATGCGCTGGGTCGACAGGTCGCCAAAGCCAATGGCCGCGTAGAAATCTTCGATGTCCTCGTAGTTAAAGAGAGCCGCCACGTCCTGGTGGCGGATGCTATCCACCAGGTTCAGGCGCTTGAGCTCGCGGCGGAGCTGTTCGCGGCCAAAGGCAATGTTCTCCTCGCGGTCTTGCTGGCGGAACCAGCGGCGGATCTTTTCCCGGCTGCGGGCCGACTTGGTGTAGCCCAGATCAGGACGCAGCCAGTCGCGGCTGGGGCCGCCCCGCTTGGCGGTGATGATCTCCACCTGGTCACCGTTCGCCAGCTTGTGGGTGAGGGGTACCATGCGACCGTTGACCCGCGCCCCCCGGCAGCGATGGCCCACCTCGGTGTGGATCTGGTAGGCAAAGTCGACGGGCGTGGAGCCCATCGGCAGGTCTCGGATCTGGCCTTGGGGCGTAAAGACATAGACCCGATCCTCCAGCACCTCCGATTTAAGGGCCGCGACAAATTCGCGCGCGTCGCTGACGTCCGAACGCCAGTCCATCAACGAGCGCAGCCAGGCCACCTTGTTCTCGATGGCGATATCGCGCTGGCGAACGCCTTCTTTGTAGCGCCAGTGGGCGGCAATGCCCAGCTCGGCGCGGCGGTGCATCTCCTGGGTGCGGATCTGCACCTCCAGCGTCTTGCCGTCGGGACCCACCACCGCGGTGTGCAGGCTCTGGTACATGTTGTCTTTGGGGGTGGCGATAAAGTCGTCGAACTCGCCGGGGATGGGCGTCCACAGGGCGTGGACCACGCCCAGGGCCGCGTAGCACTCTTGCACCGAGTCGACCATGACGCGGATGCCCCGCACGTCATAGATTTGGTCGAACTCGACTTCCTTGCGCCTCATCTTGCGGTAGATGCTATAGATGTGCTTGGGCCGCCCCTCCACCTTGGCTGCCAAGCCCTCCAGCCGCAGGTGCCCCTCCAGTTCGGCAGCCACGTGGCGGATATAGCCCTCGCGCAGATCGCGCCGCTCGTCGATCAGGCGGGCGATGCGGTGGTAAGCCTCGGTGTCGTAATGGCGCAGGCCCAGGTCTTCGAGCTCCCATTTGAGCTGCCAGATGCCCAGGCGGTTAGCCAGGGGGGCATAGATCTCCAGGGTCTCGCGGGCGATGCGCTTGCGCCGCTCGTCGGAAAGGGAGCCCAGGGTGCGCATGTTGTGCAGGCGGTCGGCCAGCTTGATCAGCACCACCCGCACGTCCTCGACCATCGCCAGGAACATCTTGCGCAGGCTTTCGGCTTCGCGCTCTTCCAGGTCGCGCTCGCTCCGCTTGCTGATGGTGTCGATATAGGCCAGCTTGGTCACGCCGTCGACCAGTCGGGCCACCTCGTCGCCAAAGCGGCTGCGCACATCCTGCACCGTCCAATCGGTGTCCTCCACCACGTCGTGCAGCAGCCCGGCAGCGACGGTCAAATAGTCCTGATTGAGTTGGGCCAGCAGGCGCGCCACCTCGACACAGTGCAGCACGTAGGGCTCGCCCGAAACGCGGCGTTGTCCCTCGTGCAGAGCCACGGCCTGCTCGTAGGCGCGGGTGATCAGTTCTAGCTCGATCCCCCCGTAATATTCTTTGGCCCAGGCAATCGGTTTGGTGTCGGACACGTTGTACTCTCGCCTCACCCCCCACATGGAATGCGGCGCTAGTATAGCGCAAAAGCCCAAATTGTGCAACCGCCCGTTTCCAGCCATTCGGTGCGGGCCGCCCAGACGCTGCCCACTCTGGCCATACGGAACCCGGTCGGGCGGGTTTCCACCCCGCCCGTCCAGATCCGGTCCTGGGCGCCCATGGTAGGGGCAGGTACGCGCCACCGGCGACGCATATGACCCATCCCTACCGATCCTATCACGGATGCCGATTGTCCCGGCGCGGCCTGCGCTCCGCTACACCCTGCCCGCCCGCCGTGCGGAGCCAGATTGACAAATGAGTGGGGTTATGCCATCATAGGGCAGCCAGCGGACGGATCGTCTATCCGATTAGGAGGCAACACCTTGACCCTCAGGTTTCTGTTTCTCGTTTTGGAAGAACATCCCTATGGCCGCGAGATGCTGCGCATCCTGTTGGAGCGGGGATTGTGTCCCGCCGCCGTCATCGAAGAGTCCTCACCTGTGGCCGATGAGGAGCGGCTCAAATTTCTGACGCGCATCGCCGGCGAGCCCGTGCCGCCCCTCATGGACGACTTGCTCGCTGCCAGCCCCATTCCCTGCCACCAAGTCGCCAACCACAATGACAGTGCCTGTCTGGATCTGCTGCGCGGCTACCGGCCTGACCTGTTGGTCTTGGGAGGGACGCGCATCGTGAGCCCCGACCTGCTCGCCATCCCGCCGCGAGGGACGGTCAATGCCCACCCCGGGCTGCTTCCCTGGCTGCGGGGTTCGTCGTCGGTGGGCTGGGCCCTCTACAAGGATCTGCCGCTGGGCGCCAGCGTCCATTTTGTGGAGCCTACCATCGACACAGGACCGGTGATCCTCAAGCGACGGCTGGACGTGCGCCGCGGCGCGCGCTACGAGGCAGTGGAAAGGGCCATGCTCACTCTGGCGGGCACCCTGATGGCCGAGGCGCTGGCCCTCTTGGCCAAGGGCACCGTCCAGGCTGTAGCCCAGGACCCATCCGAGGGCGAGACGCTGCGGGTCATCCCACCCGAGCTATTGGCCGAGGCCAAGGCCCGGCTGGCCCTGGGCCGCTATTCGCACCTGATCGACTGAGCCCCGAGGGCCCTTTTCGGGTTCCGGTCGCGCTGTTTCTTGGAAAAATCTGTTCCCTGGTGAGGATGCTCATGGAAGAACACCCCTGGACCCTGTATCGAAACGAGGCCCAGCGTCTCGACGCTGCGGATCCCCTGGCGGCGTTTCGCGACGAGTTTGCGCCGACCGACCCGGACCTGCTGTATCTGGACGGCAATTCGCTGGGTCGCCTGCCCCGGGCGACGGTGGATCGCCTGCATACGGTCGTGGAACAGGAATGGGGCCGCGACCTGATCCAGGGCTGGAACCGGGGCTGGTACGAGGCCCCCGGCCGTGTGGGCGATCAGATCGGGCGGCTGATCGGCGCCGGCCCGGGGCAGGTCACCGTCGGCGACTCGACCACGGTGCAATTGTTCAAGGCGGTGATGGCTGCGCTGGCCCTCCGCCCGGACCGATCGACCATCGTCAGCGACGAGTTGCACTTTCCCACCGACCTGTACGTGGCCCAGGGATGCATCCGCCTGCTGGGCGGCCGCCACCGGCTGCGCCGGGTACCCGTGGCGGAGGATGGCGTGTCGGCCCACCTGCCCGAACTGCAGAGCGCCCTCGACGAGGACACGGCGCTGGTGAGCCTGTCTCACGTGGCCTTCAAGACCGGCTATCTCTACGATATGGAAGCCATCACCCGGCAGGCCCACCGGGTGGGGGCCCTGGTGCTCTGGGATATGGGTCATTCGGCGGGCGTGGTACCCGCCCAGTTGGACGCCTGGGGGGTGGATCTGGCCGTTGGCTGCACCTACAAGTATCTGAACGGCGGCCCCGGCTCGCCGGCCTTTCTCTACGTGTGCCGCGAGTTGCAGGCCGAGGCGCTGTCGCCCGTGTGGGGTTGGTTCGGCCAGCGCATGCCCTTTGATTTTGCCCTCGAGTACGATCCGGCGCCCGGGGTGGCGCGCTTTCAAGCAGGCACGCCGCCGATGCTCTCGTTGCTGGCCCTGGAACCGGCGCTGGACATGGTGGAGAGGGCCGGCGTGGCGGCCATCCGCGCCAAGTCGCTGGCCCTGACCTCCTTTCTGGTGGACTTGGTGGATGCGGTCCTGGCGCCGCTGGGTTTTTCGTTGGGCTCGCCCCGGAACCCCGAACGGCGCGGCTCGCACGTCAGCATCCGCCACCCCGACGGCTATCGCATCTGTCGGGCTTTGATCGAAGAAAGGGCAGTGTTACCCGATTTCCGCTCGCCCGACACCATCCGGCTGGGGCTGGCGCCGTTGTACACCTCTTTTTCCGAGGTGGTGCAAGCCGTGGGCCGCATCCGGCAGGTGGTGGAGCAGGGGCGGCATCTACGCTATCCCCGCGAGCGGCTCGACGTGACCTAAGGCCCCGTCGCGCCCGCGCTCCTACACAGTCACCACTATGGATTGCGCAGGCTTGCGCCGCGAGGGCAGCGCAGCTATCGCGGATACGGAAACCGTACGGGCGGGTTTCGTGCGTCGCTGGCGACGCGCACCCGCCCCTACCCCGTAGCAAGAGGCCTGCCGCGCCGCGCCCCTACGCGCCGTCGCCCCGGGTGGTGCGCCGGGTGGCGCGGCGGCAGGCATCGGCCAGCGCCTGGATGTCGGCCTCGGTGTGGGCCAGGGTCAGGGTACCGTGGCCCCGGACCAAAAAGACATCCTCCAACAGTAAGGCCAGATTCAGCACCTGGCGACTGAGGGCCGTGTCAAACAGCGCCGGGTTGGCCAGATCCTCGGGCCGGTCGGCGCGCACCCCGGCCTGGAGGGGAAAGTGCACCATAAACATGGGGCTATCGGGCAGGCTATCGGCGTCGTTGCCGGTGATGAGGACGTCCACGCCCTCGGCGGCAAAGGCCTCGGCCAACGCCTGGCGGGTCCGGGCGCCCAGATAGGCCAGGCGGGGATACACCTCGTGTTCGTGCTCGCTGAGGTAGGTCATCATCACCTTGGCTGCCAGCATCGAGGCAGGGTGGGCCGAATAGGTGCCGCCCGAGAACTTGACGCGGCTTCCGCCCTTGCGGCCGCTCAGTTCCATAATCTTCGCGCGGCCCCCCACAGCCGACACCGGCATGCCGCCGCCCATGACCTTGCCAAAGGTAGCCAGGTCGGGCTGGACGCCGTACAGGGCGCTGACGTTGCCGGCGCGGAAACGGAACCCGGAGATGACTTCATCGAGGATCAGCACCACGCCGTGGCGGTCGGTCAGCTCGCGGGCGGTTTGCAGATATTCGCGGCTGGCCGGGAGGTTGCCCCCGGCGCCGAGATACGGTTCGAGGATAAAGGCCGCAAGTTGGTCGCCCCATTGGGCAAAATCGGCCCGCAGCCGGTCGGGATCGTTAAAGGAGGTGAGGAGTACCTGCCCCGCCACCGACTCGGGGACGCCATCCGATTCGATGCTGGAAAAGCCCGTCTCCCCGTTGGCGTGGAAATCCACCCCCTTCAGGGCCCAGGGTTGGGCGCCGTGCCAGCCGCCGCCCACCTTCATCACCAGGCGACGACCGGTGTGGGCGCGGGCCAAAAAGATGGCATACATGGTGGCCAGCGTGCCGCTGGTGGTAAATCGCACCCGCTCGGAACCGGTCTGGCGGCAAAAGACCTCGGCCGTTTCGATCTGCAGGGCATCCGTGAACCCGGTTTGGAGGCCCCAGGAGCGCTCCAGTCCCTCGGTCAAGGCCTTGGTGACGATCTCGGGGTTGTGGCCCAACAGGTTGCCCAGGTGGCCCTGCCAGAAATCCAACAGGCGATGGCCGTCCTCGTCCTCCAGCCACGCTCCCTGGGCGCGGACGATGCGCGGCGGGAAGGGGTGCAGCAGGCGCAGGGTGTGGCTGCCGCCATCGACCATGACGGCCTCGGCCCGCTCTTGCAGGGCCGCCGAGCGGGGCGAGTGGGCGCGATAGGCTTCGGCCAATTCGGCCAGAAGCGAACTATGGTCTTTCATCCAAAAACATGCCTCCTGGAAAGGGTGAAATGGCGCCGACGCCCCTAACCGCGGGGCTCGACCCCCAGGCCGGGACCCTGGGGCAGGACCAGGCGTCCCTGGTCCACGCGCACGCCGGTGTAGGGATCGTTGCTGATGAGCAGGTTGCCGTCCAGGTCGGCCCAATCGGCCAGGGGCGAAAGGTGGGCGGCGGCGGTGATGCCCACCGAGGTCTCGACCATGCAACTGACCATCACCTGGAGGTGGTGGGCGCGGGCGACGGCGATGGCCCGCAGGGCCTCGCGCAGGCCGCCGGCCTTCATGACCTTGATGCTGACGCCGTCGACGCAATCGGCCAGGCGCGGGATGTCGGCAGCGGCGCGCACCGGTTCGTCGGCGAAAATGGGCAGGGGCGACGCCGGACGCAGGCGGCGCAGGCCGTCCAGGTCATCTTCGGCTAGCGGCTGTTCGACGAACTCGACGCCCAGGTCGGCCAGGCGCGGGATCAGCCGCAGGGCCTGGTCGACGGTCCAGGCGCAGTTGGCATCCACCAGCAGCCGGGCGGAGGTCGCCCGGGCCACGGCGCGCACCAGCGCCAGGCTGTGGTCTTCGTCGGCGTCCAATTTGAGCTTGAGGATGGGGAACTGCTCGGCAGCAACGGCGGCGCGCTCGCGCACCTCGTCCACCGGACCGATGCCCAGGGTAAAGGAGGTGCACGGGGTGCGATCCGGGTCCAGACCCCACAGGCGGTACAGGGGAATGCCCAGCCGTTGGGCCACCAGGTCGTGGAGGGCGATATCGAGGGCGGCGCGGGCGGCCCGGCTTCCGCCGGGCAGCGATCCCAAAATCGTCTCAAGCCGAAAGGGGTCGTCGCCGGGCAGCGAGATGCCGGCCAAATAGGCCAGCACATCGGCCTGGGTTTCGTGGTGCTGGCGCACCGGCGCCGCTTCGCCCAGACCCGTCCAGGCGCCATCGGTCACGCGCACCAGGACGTTGTGACGCGTTTCGCTCACGCCATGGGCGATGCGAAAGGGCGTCTCCAGGTTCAGGGTGATCCGTTCGTAGCTCAGATCCACGTGGCTGTTCCTTTCCCCAGGGTTTGGGCCGGGTGTCCGGCGCGGTCCAGTGTACATCGTTCGGGGGGAATGGTCAAGGCCGGGCAGGGGCTGTGCGGGCCTGCGCCCAGCGGTCGCCCCCGCCGATCCCGTCGCCCTCGCGAACGCGGGGGCCCATCCGTCGGGCGACGCATGCCTCGCCCCTACCGCGGGCATGACGGCCGGGGGTGGACCCTGCTGTCCTGCCGTTGCCTGCGCCCCGGTCGCCCCCGCCGATCCCGTCGCCCTCGCGAACGCGGGGGCCTATCCGTCGGGCGACGCATGCGTCGCCCCTACCGCGGGCGTGACGACGGGAAGCGATGAGCGAAAAACGGGGCACCCGCGAGGGGTGCCCCTACAGAATCTACCTATAGCGACTGCTGTTGGCGGCGCGCGTGTCTTCTAGACCTTGTATTGCTCCTTGACCAGATCTTTCAAGCCCAGCTCGTCCAGCTTTTTCATCGGCGCCCGCAGGGTCACGGTCACCATGCCGGGCGCGCGGCCCACCTCCACCGCGCCGGTCAGGGTGACGCGGTTCAGCACCTCGGCAGGTGACATGTCCAACAGGGCCGCCAGGCGCGCCACCCCGTTATCCAGGGCCGCGTTCAGGTTCGCGCCCGAGCCCACCATCTGAATGGGGGCGGTCTTTTCCGGGGTGTCCTGTTCATGCTTTTTGGCCAGCTTTTTGGCGGCCTTTCGCTCCGACTTTTTCAGAGGCCGGGCCAGGTAGGGGAGATCCTTGGCCGGCGGCAGCAGGATCGGCCCTTCGAGCTTGAGGCCCTTGATGACCTGGACCTGCACGGTGGCCTCAGCCGCGACGTCGGTGGTGTGGCCGGCGATCTCGCCATCGCCCTGCATGGCGTGGGCATCGCCCATATAGACGCCTCCGCCGGGTACCTTGACCGGGCAGATCAGAATGGCCCCTTCGCGCACCGAGTCGATGTCCAGGTGGCCATCGGTGCGCAGTTCCAACTGCTCGGCCGTGATGCCGAATTTGTGGGGGGCGCCGACCAGAAACTGGCCAAAGTCGCCGGCGTTGTGGGAATCGGGCATGTCGATGCCGGGCGTGGTGCCGATGTTGCCCAGGAAGGGCCGCAGACGGGTGGCGACCCCCGGCAGATCGGCCGGGCGCAAAACCACCACAGGATTCTGACCCGATCCAGGGGGCAGGGCCATGACCTCGGCCGCATTCTGGGCCAGCACCTCGGCCCCCGCGGCGTCGAGGGTCACGCCCACCGTGCGCTCGTCGTCAAAGGCGATGGTATAGCCGTGGGCGATGCGGAAGGGGCTGATCTCGGCCCCGCACACGGCGCAACGGATGGCCTCGGGGCCCGTGCCCTCGAGCCGGGTAGCCGGGCTTTCGGTGCCGCAGTTGGGACAGCGACGCGCTACAAAGGGGTCGCCCGAGTAGCAGCCTTCCACGGCCTCGCCGACGCCCGACGATGTCGCCGCCGACGTGACCCGGACCTTTTGGATGCGGATGGCGATGGCGTCTCCGACCTCGGCCCCCTCGACGGCGACGGGTTGGGTCACCTCGTGCCCGCCCTGGAACGAGGGGGTGATCATGGGCCCCCAGCAGCCGGGCGCCGTCAGGGCCACGATGGTGCCGCCATCGGCCACGGGGCCCAGTTGGGGCTGGCTTGGACCTACCAAGCCACCGGTGAATGATGAGACATGAATCGTTTGCTGTACATCCTTGCTCATAGTCCCTCCTCTTGGGGTGATCGCTTGGGGCGATCGGTAGAGTGGGGGGTGGAGGCCCCGCACGAGAGGCCCTTTTCCCCTCACGGGTGACCAATCAATCATACTCATCTGGCTAATCGGGACAGCCCCATCATACCACATTCGGCGCCGTCCGTCAATGGCGCGATTTGACTCATTAAGAATGTTTCCTTATGCTCGCTGCCCCTGTTCGGGCGAACGTGGTCGGGGCGGGTGCGCGTCGCCAGCGGCGCACGAAACCCGCCCCGGCAGGTCCCGTCACCGGCATGTATCGTAGGGGCGACGGCATCGGGACAAAAAAAGAGCCCTGGCGGTTCAACCGTCAGGGCTGCAAATGTGCGCAGGTGCTACTCGATTTCCACTCGAGTGCCCAGGGACAATACCGTCGTGGCCTTGGGCCCCTTGGAGGTATCCTCAATGTGGAACTTGACGCGATCGCCTTTTTCCAGGTTTCGGAATCCCTCACCGATTATGTCCTCATAGTGGACAAAGACATCTCGGTCGCCGCCATCGGGTTCGATGAACCCCCAGCCCTTCATGCGGCTGAACCACTTGACCGTCCCGAGCGACTCGCCATTTGCCGACTCGATGACGGCGCTTACCTCTTCCAACATCTGACTCTCCATCTGTACAGAAACCTCCTATCCTTCTTGCTGCACTCGCCGGCCCCGGTGTCCAAAATTGGAGCCTGCAAACGCGGCTGAGGATAGCACACTCCCAGATGGTTGTCAAATCACGGTGCGCTTGCCGATGTGGATGCCCCTTCCTGGGTTTTGCCCGCTTGCACCGCAGCGTGTTTGTGGGGCTCGGCCTGGGTCGCCAGATCCAGGCCAGGGGACCAATCCCGTCATGCCTGCGAACGCGCCTGTGTACCCATAGACAGCATCCATTCTATGTGCCAAATGGATGGACCCCCGCTTCCGCGTGGGTGACGGCATGTATGGGCGCGGCATGCCGCGCCCATACATGCCGTCCCCGCAGGGCCCATACCTCCGAGAGGTATGCCTTTTTGCACCGCAGCGTATTTGTGGGGGCTCGGTGACGAGAACGCCCCCCCCCCGAAGGGTCAGTCGCGGACGCGCGCCTGGGCCATGCGGTTGGCAATCAACCCGGCGACGGCACCCGCGCCAATGCCGTTGTCGATGTTGACCACCGACATGCCGGGGGCGCACGATTGCAGCATGGACAAAAGGGCGGCCTCTCCCTTGCCTCCCAGCCCATAGCCGATGGAGGTGGGTAGGCCCACCACAGGCACGTCGACCAGCCCCGAGACCACGGAAGGCAGGGCGCCATCCATGCCGGCGGCGACAATGATCACGTCGACCTTGGCATCGTCCAGCAGGTTGTGCAGCGGCTCCCACAGGCGGTGGATGCCGGCGACTCCCACGTCGTACACGCAGTGGACCTGGCAGCCCATTTCCCGGCACAGCAGAGCCGCTTCTTCGGCCCAGGGGATGTCGGACGTCCCCGCGCTGAGGATGCCCACGCGCCCGCCGGTGTCAGCAGGGCGGCTGCCCGGCGTGCGCAAGACGGCGGCCCGCGGTTCGGGCAGCCATTCCAGGTCATATGCCCCCGCCAGGTCGTCGCGGAGGCGCTGCTCCAACTCGGGCGGTACCCGGCTGAGGATGGCGCATCCGGTCGCTTCCAAAAAGTGACGGGCGATCGCCAGCGATTGCTCGGTGGTTTTACGCTCGGCCATGATCACTTCGGGCACGCCCTTGCGCGCCTGGCGATCCAGATCGGGGCGAGCCGCCTCGGTGTTGCTACGATGTTGATTCCAAGCCATGGTTCATGCTCCCCATACGATATCCTACTAGATCGAGTGTGACATACGAATAGCCCAGTTCGCGCAGCGCCTGGACCACAGGGGTGCGCAAGGCTTCCTGGCTCAAGCGTTCGATCTCGTCCGACGGCGCCTCGATACGGGCGACGGGAAAATGGTCGCGGACGCGGAACGAACCCGGCCCCCACAGGGCCTGGATGGCCTCTTCGGCGGCCTCGACGCGGGCCAAGCCTTCGGCCGACAGGGCCGTGCCGTAGGGAAAACGGCTAGCCAGGCACGAGTTGGCTGCCCGGTTCCAGTTGGGCAGGCCCCGGGCACGCGCCAGGTCCCGGATCTGGGCCTTGGTCAGCCCGGCTTCGCGCAGCGGCGCGCGGACCCGCAACTCCTCGGCGGCCTGGGTGCCGGGCCGATAGTCGGCCGCATCGTCGGCGTTCTCGCCGTGGAGCAGATGGTCCATCCCCTCCCGGCGGGCGACCTGCCACAATTCCTCGAACCGGCGGAATTTGCAGTGGTAACAGCGATCGGGCCGATTGGCCACAATGTCGGGGTGGTGCAGGTCGTCCACGGGCAGGACGATGTGGCGGGCGCCCAATGCCCGGGCCAGGTCGCGCGCCTCGGCTATCTCCCGGCGCGGGGTCAGGGGCGAATTGGCAGTCAGGGCCAGCACCCGGTCCGGGCCGAGAACGTCCAGGCAGAGGGCCAGCAGGTAAGAGCTATCGGTCCCGCCCGAATAGGCCACTGCGGCGTTGCCCAGTTGGGCGATCAGGGTTTTGAGCGGTTTTGGTGCGGTTTCCATGGCGGTATTGTATCAGAGGTTTGGGGGGTGTGCAATTTCACCGGGGCACAGGGCGCGGCACGCCCGGATGTGGGCGATGCAGGCGTGGCCCCTACCCGGCGCACCGGTTCGGGGTGACGGGCATGCGCGGCGATGGCGGCGCGGCGTCAGTCGATGATCTGCAGGTACAGATCTTTGGTCTCTGGCATGGGGCTCACACCCAGGTCTTCGCGGAGGATATCGGCGCAGAGGCGATATTGGCGGATGGCGTTGGCCCGGTCGCCCAGGCGAAAAAAACAGCGCATCAGCTCGCGGTGGGCCAGCTCGCGATAGGGGTCCAAATGGACCAGGGTCTGATAGGCCTCGATAGCTCGGCGCAGGTGGCCCCGACCGGCGTGTAACCCGGCCAACAGCTCCAGGGCCGCCATGCGGTGCTCGCGCAGGCGCTCCCGCTCCATGGCGCACCAGTCGGCATACACCCCCTCCAAATAATCCTGACGATACAGCTCCAAGGCCGATTCCAATAGGGTTATTTGTTGGTCTATATCCACCGACCGCTCGGCCTGGTGCAGCCGGGTTTCAAAGGTTTCCACGTCGTACCAATAGTCGATGTCACGGTTAAAGCGGTAAATGCCTTCGTCATAGAGGACGCTGTTTCGGCCCGCGGCGCGGCGCAGCCGGTAGAGCGTGGAGCGAAAGATCCCGTCCAGGCGGCGGGGCGGGTGGTCGGGCCAGAACAGGCTGCCGATCTCTTCTTTGCGCAGGTTTGGATGTTGCAGCAGGCAGAAAAAGAGATCGCGGCTTTGGACCGTGGGCCACTGCACCGGCTGGCCGTCCACCTCGACCCGGGCCCGGTCCAGCGACCAAATTCGGAGGGTGGACGCGCCTCGGACCTGGATCAGAGGTTCGGGCCGCTGGGTGGCCTCCTGCAACAGATCCTCGATCCGCGCCCTCAGGTCGGGCAAGGTCTGGGGCGACAACCCCTGTTTTTCGGCGTAGCGGATCAGCCCCAGCAGCGATTGTCCCTCCACCACCAGAAACTGGTCGTGGCTCAGGGTGGCGGTCAGGGCCAGGGCTTCGGCCAGTTCGTCCAAGGCGGCTCCCCGCTCGCCGGTAGCCAGGCAGAGGTGGGCGCGATGGAGGTGGGCCACGGCCCGCTCGCGCTTGACGCCGCTGCGGGCCAAGAGGGTGATCGCTTCGTCCAGATGGTGACGGGCGGTCGACCAGGATCGTTCCTGGCAGGCCAGCGCCCCCAGGGCGGTGTGGCACATGCCCAGGTCCAGCGCCGAACCCTGTCGGGTGGCCACGTCGAGGGCGGCGTGGAGGTGGTCGCGGGCGCGCCCAGTTTCGCCCATCAGCCGCAGGGTGTTGCCCAGGGCGCACAGGGCATAGGCGCGGATGGCGCCCACCTTGGCCTGCCCGGCGAGATCTAGAGATTTGACATAAGCCTGGCGAGCCCGCTCGTAGGCCAGCAAGGCGCGGTGCACGTCGCCCAGGCTGGCCCACACATAGGCCTCCACCCGCAGGTCGCCGGCCTGCTGGCTTTTTTGCAGCGCTTGGTCCAACAGCGTGAGGGCCTGGTCATACTCGCCCTGCCAATAGTAGATCACCCCCAGGCCGTTCAGGGTGTTGGCCCAGGGTCCTGGGTTGCCCAATTGCTCCCAGCGGGCCAGCGCCCCCTGATAGTAGCCGGCGGCCCGGCGTAGATCCCCCTCCATCTCGCAGCTCAGGCCCAGATCGTGGAGCAGCATGCCGACGTTGACCGTATCGTTCAGGCTTTCGTACATCCGCAAGGATTCTTCCAGCGCCTGGCGCCCGCGCTCCAGCTCGCCCAGCGCCATCCAGCACAGCCCCATGTTCTTGTGGGCCAGCGCCCGCGCCGGGTACTCCTCGTCGGCGGTGCCTGCCACCATGGCCAAAGCCTGCTCGGAGCAGGCGATGGCCTGGGCATACTCGCCGCGGACACGCCGCACATAGCCCTGCATGGCCACGGCATAGGCGGCCATCGCCCGATCATCGCGGGCGCGCCAGGTCTCCTCGGCTTGCCGGAACAGGCTCAGGGCAGTCCCAGGGTCGCCCCGCTCCATCCAGATTTTGGCCCGGTGGACCTGCAGGGCGGGGTGGGTGGCTTGGATCTCGGCAGGAAGGGCGTCGATCCAGCTGGCCAGAGTGTCCCACCGTCCCGTATCGTACAGCTCGATGGCGGTGCGCCGCAGCACGTCGATCACGGCCGGGATCTGGTTCAACTCCAGATAGCGACTCACGGCCTGTTCCCACTGGCCGCGGGCCTCGTAGGCCCGGGCGGCGCGCAGGGTCAGGCGTTGGTAGGCGTCCTCGTTCTCCCGGCGCAGGGTGTCGCGCAGGAATTCGTGGAACAGGTCGTGATAGCGCAATTGCCCTTCGCTGCCCTCGTACTCGACGACAAAGAGGTTGCGGGCCATCACCTCGGCCATCAGGTCGGCCGCGGGTTCGAGCCCGAGCACCTCGGCGCATAGCTCGGCGCTCAGTTCGTCCAGCACCGAAGAGTGCAGCAAAAAGGTGCGAAGCTCGGCCGGTTGGTGGTCCAACACCTGCCTCGATAAATAGTCGTACAAGCTGGCGTCGATGCCGGCCCGCGCCAGCGATTCGCCGCCCGAGGGTTGCCATTGGGGAACCGAGGTGAGCAACAACCCGGTGATCCAGCCGCCGGTACGCTCCACGAGGTGGGTCGCCTGGTCCAGGCTCAGGTCGACGCCATAGCTCTGTTCGGCCAGTTGCTGAAGCTCTTGGGGCGTGAAGCGTAGCTCGTCGATGCTCATACCGGCGGCTTGCCGCCGGGCCACCAGCAACGAGAGGTTGGGCAGCGCCGGCAACATGCGCGAGGCCAGGATCACGTGGCAGTTCTCGTCGACATACGTGAGAAAGAGGTCCAGAAACTCGCTGATCCGATCCTGGTCCTCCACGGTATGGTGGTCGTCCAACACCAGGTAGAAATACTCGGGGACGGTGTCGTACAGTTCCTGCACCAGGGTGGCGACCACCGGATAGAGGTTGGCGCCTGGATCGACCGTCTCGCGCAGCAGGGCGCGGGATCGCTGGCCGAATTTGGGAAAGCGATGGGCAATGGCGGCGATCAGGTGCTCCAGGAACAGGTGCAGGTCCCGGTCAAAGGCGTCGAGGGTGTACCAGCACACCGGCAGATCGGTGTCGTGGGCAAAGTCGGTGAGCAGGGTGGTTTTTCCAAAGCCGGCGGGCGCCGACAGCAACAGCAGCTTGCGGTCTAGGTGGGCATGGAAAAAGTCGAGCAAGCGAGGCCGGGCCAACAGATCGGCGCGGCGACGGGGCAATCGGATCTTGGTCAGGATGACGGGCAGGGGCTCGGTCGTGCTCCTGGCCTCTGCCGGTGCCTTGCCGCCTGGATCGTTGCCCTTGTCCCAGCGAGCCTGTGCCATCTCTTTCGTGCCTTTCTGCTCGTAGTATAGCAGAACGAAGGCGACAAGTCAATCCGTCTGTTTTACGAGTCGATCGGCGATTCACTCCTGTCCTTTTGCAGGGTCCCCTGTCCGCAGGGCCTCCTGTCCGCAGGGCCCCCTGCCCCCCGCATATGAGGCGTTGCCCGGTCGAGATCCGGTTGCGCCTGCCTGCGCAGGCCTGCACAGCGGGCAGACAGGCAGGCACGCAACTCCAGGGGTTGACAAAATCGATGGATATGATATAATTGCATTGTATAC
>CAZNQW010000079.1:0-15473 GCA_964575225.1 uncultured Anaerolineaceae bacterium
CTGGTATTGGGGGGGGGCTGGGCCCCCCCCCCACACCCCCGGACCCCCGCATTTAAGGCGCTGCCCGGTCGAGATCCGGTTGCGTGGCAGGCGACCCGGCCCGGTTGGTCCCCGTGGGCCTGCCCAGATGTCACCCCAGCCCGGCACGCCGACTCGCGTATTAGGGTGCGGGATCGCCAGATCCCGCACCAGCGGAAATGGTGCGGGCCACCTGGAGGGCTTCGGGCAGGGACACGGCACCCCGATACAGCGCCTGGCCAATGATGGCGCCTTCGATGCCGTCGGCGGAGTGGGCCCGGAGGCGGACCAGGTCGTCGAGGGTGGCCACGCCCCCCGAGGCAATGACCGCCAACCCGGTGGCCCGGGCCAGATCGGCGGTGGCCTCGACGTTGACGCCCGTCAGCATCCCATCGCGACCAATGTCGGTATAGACGACGCGGACGATGCCCTGCAGGCCCATGGCCTGGGCCAGGGCCACCGCCGTCGTGTCGGTGACCTGCTGCCAGCCGTGAGTGGCTACCCGCCCGTCGCGGGCGTCGATGCCGACCACCACCCGCTCGGGGCCGAAATGCCGCAGCGCCTCGGCGACCAGGTCGGGTTGAAAGACGGCGGCCGTGCCCAACACCACCCGGGTGGCGCCCAGCGACAGCGCTTGTTCCAGGGCGGCCAGGGCGCGCAGTCCGCCGCCAAACTGGATGGGCGTGGCGGGCGCCGCGGCCCGGATTTCGGCCAGGCGTTGCAGGTTCAGGGGCCGCTCGTCGCCCTTGCCCCGCTGGCCAAAAGCGCCGTCCAGGTTGACGACGTGGAGCCATTCGGCCCCCTGTTGCACCCAGCGGCGGGCCACCGCTGCCGGGTCCTCATCGTACACCGTTTCGTCCTCGGCGCGGCCCTGGCGCAGCCGCACGCAGCGTCCCTGGCGCAGGTCGATGGCCGGAAAGAGGATCATCGCCCGCCCTCCTGATCGACCAAATCGGCAAAATTGCGCAACAGGCGCAGGCCCACCTCCTGGCTCTTTTCGGGGTGGAACTGGGCGCCCAGAACCCGGCCCCGGCCCACCACCGCAGCAAACTCGAGCCCGTACTCGGTGGTAGCGAGCACGTCCTCGTCGGCCTCGGGCTGGACATAGTAGGAGTGGACAAAGTAGGCATAGGCCCCGCTGGAAATCCCCGCCAGCAGGGCGCCCTGGCGCACCTGGAGCTGGTTCCAGCCGACGTGGGGCACCTTGAGGTCGCCCTCGGCAAAGCGGACCACCCGCCCCGGCAGCAATCCCAGCCCGGTGTGGTGGCCCATCTCGTCGCTCTCCTCAAAGAGGAGCTGCATACCCAGGCAGATACCCAGCAGGGGGACGCCCGCTGCCGCCTTTTCCAGCAAGGGGGCTACCCAGCCCCGCGCCCGCAGGTGGTCCATGCCGTCGCCAAAGGCGCCCACCCCCGGCAGCACAATGCCGTCGGCCCGGTCCAGGCTGGCGGGGTCGTCGGCGACGACGGCTGCCGCTCCTACGTGCTCCAGCGCTTTTTGGACGCTGCGTAGGTTGCCCACTCCGTAATCGATGATGACGATCATGGCTCTCTCCTCTCGGTCGCTCGGCTGCCGGCGGTCACAGGACGCCCTTGGTCGACGGCACGCCCTGGCGGCGGGGGTCGATGCGGGTGGCCGCATCCAGCGCCCGGCCCAGGGCCTTGAACAGGGCCTCGGCCTTGTGGTGGTCGTTGCGGCCGTACAGCACCCGGGCGTGGAGGCTCATGCGGGCGTGAACTGCCAGCGTCTCGAAAAAGTGGACCACCAGGTCGCTGTCCATGGCGCCCAGCCGCGGCGTATCAAACGACGCGTCGATGACGGCGTAGGGCCGCCCGCTGAGGTCGACCACCACCTGGGCCAACGTCTCGTCCAGGGGGGCCAAGGCTTGGCCCATCCGCACCAGTCCCTGGCGGTCGCCCAGGGCCTGATCCAGCGCCCGGCCCAAGCCGATGGCCACGTCTTCGACGGTGTGGTGCTCGTCCACTCCCAGGTCGCCGCGGGCGCGGACCTCCAGGTCCAGCAGGCCGTGGGCGGCGATCTGGGCTAGCATGTGGTCCAGGAATCCCACGCCGGTGTCGACCTGGTGCTGCCCGCTGCCGTCCAGGTCGAGGACCACCGAGATGTCGGTCTCGCCGGTGCGGCGTTGGCAAGCCCCCCGGCGCCCCGGATCACCCCAAGGCAGCGGCTCGGGCTCCTCTGTCCCCTCGTCCGGCTCGAGGCCGAGGATCGTGCGCCAGGCGCGCAAGAGCCGGTTGTGCTGGTCGGGCCGGCCCACGCTGATGCGGACGGCGCGGGCCAGGGCGGGATCGCCATAGGCGCGGATCAGGATGCCGTGGTCGACCAGGGCGTCGGCCAACTCGGGCCCGTCAGGTCCCTCGTCCAGCCAGCAAAAGACGAAATTGGCCTGGCTGGGGAGGGGGCGCACTCCGGGCAGCGTGGCGAGCATGCGGGTCAGTCGCTGGCGCTCGTTCACAATGGCCTGGATCGTTTGCTTGACCGAATCCACGTCCTCCAGGGAGGCCATCGCGGCGACGGAGGCGGCGGCGTTGACGTTGTAGGGGGGGCGCAGGCGGAGCAGGGCGTCGATCAGCGTGTCGGAGGCGAGCACATAGCCCAGGCGCAGTCCGGCCATGCCCGCCCACTTGCTAAAGGTGCGCAGGATCAGCAGGTTGGGGTACTCGTCCAGCAGGGGGACGACGCTCTGGTCGCTAAATTCGACATAGGCCTCGTCGACCACGACGGCCAGGGGCAGGTCCAGCAGGCGGCGGATGGTGTCCAGCGGCAGGATCTGGCCATCGGGGTTGCCCGGCGAGACCAGGAACAGGAGCTTGGGCCGGGGGTCGCCATCAGCGCCGCGTACGACCGCGCCGCGTACGGCAGCGCCGAGTACGGCGGCCTCGATTCCCTCCACGTCCAGACTGAAATCGGGGCAGCGCGGCACCTGGAGGACCCGGCCGGCGTGGGCGCGGATGTCCACGGCGTACATGCCAAAGGTGGGCGGGCAGACGATGGCCCCCTCGCCGGGCTCGACAAAGAGGCGGATGAGGAGGGAGATGATCTCGTCGCCGCCGTTGCCCAACAGCACCTGCTCGGGCCGGACGCCGGCATAGTCGGCCACGGCTGCCGTCAGCGCCCGGTACTCGGGATAGTGTTGGTAGCGGTCGAACTGGGCCAGCGCCTGGCGGGCCCGGGCGGGCAGCCCATAGGGGTTTTCGTTGGCGTCCAGCCGGATGACGCGGTTCATGGGCAGGCCGGCGCGGGCGGCCCGGCCCTCCCAGTCGGGTGGGTTGTAGGCGTCGATCTGGGTTACGTTTTTGCAGAACAGCGATTCAATCTCCACGCGAGTGTTTCCTTTCCCTGATTTCGGATGGGTCCTGACGGGTATCCGCGATGGGGCGTGTCGGGGCGGGTTTCAAACCCGCCAGTACTCCAGAAGGGTCGTCACCCTCGCCTGCCTGCGCAGGCAGGCGCAAGCGGGGGTCCATGGGTTCCCGCTTTCGCGGGAACGACGATCCCCGGAGCGGCCTGTGGTGGGCGAGGCATGCGTCGTCTGTACGACGCGCACCTGCCCCTACCTTGGGCGTCGGCGATACCACACGCTGCTAGTCCAGGCGGGCGATGACGGCCGCGGCGTGGGCGTCCAGGCCCTCGGCCCGGGCGATGGTGTGGGCCACCGGCGCCCACTGCCGGGCGGTGACCTCGCTGACTGCAAAGACGCTGGTCACCTTGAGAAAATCGCCCACGTGCAGCGGCGAAGCAAAGCGGGCCGTGCCCCCCGTGGGCATCACGTGGCTGGGTCCCACGACATAATCGCCCAGGGCCTCCGACGAGCCCTCGCCCACAAACACGCCGCCGGCGTTACGGACCTTGCCCACCCACGACCAGGGGTCGGCCAGCAGCAGGCATAGGTGCTCGGGCGCGTACTCGTTGGCCATTGCCACGGCTTCGTCTACGCTATCGACCACCAGCAGAGCGCCCTGGGCCGCCATCGACTCTTCGATGATGCTTTGGCGGGGGAGCAAGGTGGCCTGATGCGCGACCTCGGCCTGCACCCGTTGGGCCAGCGCCGCCGAGGGCGTCAGCAGCAGCGAAGTGGCCAAGGGGTCGTGTTCGGCCTGGGCCAGCAGATCGGCGGCAACCAAAGCGGGCCGGGCCGACTCGTCGGCGATGAGCATCGTCTCGGTGGGGCCGTACAGCCCGTCGATGCCCACGTCGCCATAGACCTGCTTTTTGGCCAGAGTGACAAAGAGGCCACCGGCGCCCACGATCTTGTCCACGCGGGGCATGCTCTCGGTGCCGTAGGCCAGGGCGGCAACGGCCTGGGCGCCCCCCAGCAAAAAGACCCGATCCAACCCGGCGACGTGGGCCGCCGCCAACACCGCGGCGGCGCCGGTCCCCTGGGGGCCGGGGGGCGTGGCCACCAGGATCTCGTCGACGCCGGCGACCTGGGCCGGGATGACGGCCATCAGCAGCGACGAGGGGTAGGCGGCGGTGCCGCCGGGGGCATAGACGCCCACCCGCTGGATGGGGCGGATCATCTGGCCCAGGGCGCCGCCTTCCTTGTCCCACTCGAGCCAAGACTGCTGGGGCTCGTGTTGGTGGTAGGCCCGGATGCGCTCGGCGGCCTGGCGCAGCGCCGCCTGCAGGTCGGCGGGTGTGGTCTCGTAGGCGGCCTGGAGGGCGTCGGCCCCCACGCTCAGCGCCGAGAGGGTCACGCCCTCGATGCGCCGGGTATAGTCGATCAGCGCCCGGTCGCCATGGCGGCGCACGTCGGCCACGATCTGGGCCACGGCCGCTTCGGCGCTGATTTCGCGGCCAAAGAGGTCGGCCAGGCGGGCCGCCACCCGCGGCGGCAGGACCGTATCGCGGACCTCCCGCAGGCGGCGCAGGTGTTGCGCCGCGGCGGCGCCTTCCAAAATCTGGATCATGACAGCACCCCCATTTCTTTCAGGCGGGCCAGCGCCCGCGCCACCAGGGCCTGAGGGTTGGTGACGGTGGCGGCCTCGACCTCGACTTCGTTCAGTCCGGCGGCAGCCGCCACCCGGCGGGCCGTGGCCTGGTCGATCAGGTCGCTGGGGGCGTGGGTGTCGGTGTCGACCACCAGCAGGGCCCCCGACTGGCGGGCGATCTGGGCGACGTGGCCGTTGGCCAGGCTATGGCCGCCGCGGGCGCTGATCTCCAGGTGGACGCCGTGGGCTGCTGCCTGCCGCGCCTCCTCCAGGGTGATCAAACCGGGGTGGGCCAAAATGTCGACGTCGGGGCAAGTGGCTGCGGCGGCGTTGGTGCCGGGCGCCACCGGCTCGACCAGGGTCTCGCCGTGGACGACGACAATGCCCGCCCCCAGTTCCTTGGCCCGCCGCGCCAGGGAGGCGATGCTCCGGGGAGCGACGTGGGTCAGCTCGACGCCGGGGAGAAAGATTAGCGGGAAATCGTCGCCCTGCACCTGGGCGAATTTGATCAACTTGGCCAGCAGATCCTCCAGGTTGGAGGCATCGGCGTGGTCGGTGATGGCCAGGGCGGCGTGGCCTTTGGCCATGGCCCGGCGCACCTGTTCGCTGGGCAGCAGGGCGCCGTCGCTGAAAAAGGAATGGGTATGCAGATCGATGCGCATGGTGGGATCCATGATCAGCTCCTTGGGTAAAGTTCTTGGTCGACCTGGTCCAGGTCGGCCAGCAAGTGGCGGATTTCGGCCAGGCGCAGGCGATGGGCCGCTCGATTGACGATGACGGTGGCCTGAAAGGTGAGGATCTCGTGCAGCTCCACCAGGCCGTTTTCGTGCAGGGTCCGGCCCGTCTCCACCAGGTCGACCAGCAGGTCGGCCAATCCCGCCAGGGGGGCCAGCTCGACCGAGCCCGACAGGGGGATGACCTCGATGGACAGGCCGCGCTCGCGGAAATAGGCCTGGGCCAGGCCGGGGTATTTGGTGGCCACCCGCAGGTCGGTGGCCAGGCGCAGGTCGCGGTCGCGCTGAGAAGGCACGCCGGCCACCACCAGGCGGCAGCGGCCAAAGCGGAGCTGCAACGGCTCGTAGACGTCGCGGCCGCTCTCCCACAGCACGTCCTGGCCCACCAGGCCCAGGTCGGCGGCGCCGTACTCGACATATACCGGCACGTCGGCGGCTTTGACCAGCATAAAGCGCAGGGGGGTGGGGCCATCGGGCCGGTCGGCCGTCTCGGTCACCACCAACTGGCGCGAGCCGTTGCCCAGGTCGCAGGGCCAGCCCAGGCGCCGGAACAGTTCGCACGAGGGTTCGAGCAGTCGCCCTTTGGGCAGGGCGATGGTCAAAGGGTTCATGGGTTGATCTCCACTGGTATCAAGGTAAGGAGGGCAAAAGGACGGCAAAGCCCGCCAGTTTGCGTCATGCCCGCGAACGCGGACATCCATCCCATGTCGCGGGGGTGACGCGGTATGGACGCCCCTTGCGGTCGCCCTCCCGCCAAGGCCGTCATGCCCGCGAACGCGGGCATCCATCCTATGTGGCGAGGGTGTGGACCCCCGCTTATGTGCGAGGGTACTCGCGGCGGGGGTGACGAGGCAGGGGCGCCCCTTGCGGTCGCCCTCCCGCCAAGGCCGTCACCCTGGCGCAATCGGGGGTCCATGGTATTCGCATCTACGATGGCATTGCCTGAATTACCGTCACCCCCGCGAAAGCGGAGGTCCATGCCTTTTGATGCCCACCGGAATGCGTCACCCGCAGGGTCTGAGACTGGGAAGGGTGTGCGGTTATGCGGCGCAGTGCCTTTGTGGGGGTGACCGCGCACCCCCACGCCCCCGCACCGGGGCCATGCGGCCCCGGACCCCGCATCAAAGGCGTCGCCCGGTCGAAATTCGGTTGCGTGGCAGGCGATGTGACCCGGTCGGACTCTGTCAGGCCGGCCCAATCGGCGCATGTTGATGCGTATGGGGCCACCTTGCGGTCGCTTTCCCGTCGAGGCCGTCATGCCCGCGAAGGCGGGCATCCATCCTATGTCGCAAAGGTGTGGACCCCCGCTTATGCGCGAGGGTACTCGCGGCGGAGGTGACGAGGTAGGGGCGCTACCCAGGGTGATGGTCCAAGGGTTCACCGGTCGATCTCCTGTCGATTGATGGACTGCCAGGAACGGGCCTGGGCCAAAAGCTCGTCGTCGCCGATGATCCGCGAGCCCGAAGCGTCGGTCAGCCGCCAGCCCTCGCCGTCGGGGCGCAGGGTGCGGGCGATGCCACGCCGCTCGGCCTCGGCGGCCAGCCCGGCAGCATCCATGGCCAAGAGGTCGACCTCCACGCGGAGGCCCAGGGCGCGCAGCCGTTGGACCATCGACAGGCCGCGAGCCTGGTCGCACGCCCCGGCCAATACGTGGGCGGCAATGGAGGGCAGGACGGGCGGATCCTGGGCCAGCAGCGCCCGCTCGATGCCCAGGCCAAAACCCACGGCCGGCAGCGAGCGCCCAAATTGGGCGATGAGTTGGTCGTAGCGACCGCCGCTGACCACGGGCCAGCCCAGGCGCGGGGCGACGCCGCGAAAGGTGATGCCGGTGTAATAGTCCATGCCCCGCACTTCGCCCAGGTCGATGATGACCCGTTGGGCCACGCCATAGGCGCGCAGCAGGTCATAGACGCGGCCCAGGCGCTCCAGGGCCGAGACGACCTCGGGCGCATCGTCCAGGCGCGCGCCCAGGGCCAGCGCCTCATCGAGCACCTCGCTATCGCCTACCAGGTCGGGCAGATTTTGCAGGAGCCGGCCCAGGGACCCGGCCACGCCGCCCTGGTGCAGGGCGTTTTCCAGACGGGCGCTGTTGCGCTGGTCGATGGCGGCGCGGACCGGCTCCAGCACCTCACCCGGCAGCCCGGCGGTCAGGGCGCGGAAAAAGGCCATCTGCCCCAGGTTGATCTGAAAGCCCTCCAGCTTGAGTGCCTCCAGGGCGGCGATGGACAGGGCCACCACCTCGGCGTCGGCGTCGGCGGTGTCGACGCCGATCAGCTCGATGCCGGCCTGGGTGAACTCGCGCTTGCGCCCGGCCTGGGGGTCCTCGTAGCGAAAGATGCTGCCCATGGTGTGGCAGCGCAGGGGCATGGGCTGGTCGTAGAGCTTGGTGGCCGCCATGCGCCCGATCTGGGGCGTAAAGTCGGCGCGCAGGGCCAGGGTCTGGCCGTCGCGGTCGAAAAAGCGGACCATGGCCTGGCGAAAGGACTCGCTGGCGCCGACGCTCAGGTTGTCATAATACTCGTACATGGGGGTGATGATTTCGTGATAGCCCCAGCGGGCAAAGCAATCGCGCAGGGTGGCCTCGGCCTGGCGGCGGCGCGCCGCTTCGGCCAGGAAGCAATCCTGGACCCCGTTGGGGATCTGGCTCTTTTGTGGGTCGGCCTGGGGCCGATCCCAACTTGGTTTGGTCGTGCTCATGGCAATCTCCGGTGTAAAAAAAAGACCGGTCCCTTTGACCAGTCTTTTGGATGAGTCCCGGCGAAACCCTCAACGCCCCGACGGGCGGCGGGGCTCATCCTACGTGGTATGATGATGGACGTTCGGCGAAAGGCCGGGTTCCCGATTCATGGTTTCTTGCGTCTCACATTGCGGGCAGCGCCAAGGCGCCCCCTATCTGGGGCGAGATCATAGCATAGGTGGGGGAAAATGTCAAAGTGCATGCCATGCCGCGCGCCCGTGGAAAGGATAGCTTGGCCACGAATTACACGAATTTCACGAAAACCTCGATGCGCGTCGTGGGGGCGACGGCATAGAATGCTCAGCGCCCCGTGTCCGCACGGCCCCGTCCTCGGGGCGCGAATGTATGGGTCGCGACGGGGGACCGTGACGGGTGCGAACGATACCGTGCCCAAGGGTTCCTGGGAATGCCTCGCCCGCATTCGGGCATGGCATGTATAGACACTCGTAGGGTGAGGCCCCGACGGAGCGGTGGTGGAAAAACGAGGATATGGTTCTTGGCGCTGTGCCTTACGCGGGTCGCTGATCCTTGTACCGGAGGGTATTGATCCAGGCCGACTGGCCCTCCAATCGCCAATCGACGGGGGGCTGCTCGTCCAGGAATTCCTGGCCCTGGGATCGCATCCGGCGCGAGCGCTCGTAGGCATCGGTCCAGACGCAGCGCCGCTCGGGGTACACCTCGCAATAGCCGCCGGGCCGGACGCCGCCGCAGGGGCCGTTGCGCAGTTGCTTGGGGCAGGTCATGGGGCAGGTCATGCCCGTGTGATAGAGGATGCACTGCCCGCACATTCTGCAATCAAAGATGAGTCTCTTGGTCCCTCGTTCCAGCGGCAGGATCAGGCGTTCGACCCGGCCGTAGCCCACGCGGGCCAGCAGCGGATCGAGGGCGCGAAACACCTTCACGGTCACCCGATAGGCCCATTCCAGGGGGCGGGGGTGGTCCTGGATCCAGCGTCTGAGACTCATGGGGCGGCGACCTCCTGGGTACAAGGCTCCGGGTCAGAGGATCGGCTGCCAGGGCCTGGGCAGGTGGGCGAGCCGGGTTCGATCGGCGGCCCAAGGGATGCGGCCGGTCAATCGCTTTTTGTCCCGGGGATGATGTATTGGATGTTTCGGAAAGGCTTGACCTGGGGGCCGATGTTGTTTTTGAGCAGGTTGCCCGAGATGTGCATCAGGGTGTCGTCATAGTCGCTGTCGATGCCCATAGTCGCCAGGCAGGGGTAGTGGTGGTGGAGCAGGCCGGCTTGCTGTTCGGCATCGTCGGCCGAGACGCCCACCAGTCCCTGGGCCACGTGCCGGGCGCAGCCGCACACCGCATCGCGCACGACCACGGCGCCGGTCACGGTGCGGGTTTTGGGGTCCAGCGTCAGATGCAGGTCGGGTTGGCCAAAGTAGCGGGCAAATTCCGAGATCCAGGGGTCGTCGTAGTCGATGCGCTTGCGGCGGGCCAGGCTATAGTTGGTTTCGGTCAATGAACAAAGGGGCTTGGGCGTGACACAGGTGACGCCCATGTCTTGGAGCCAGCCCCGCAACTGCCGGGCCAGTCCCCGGGGCAGCCAGGCTTCGTTGTCGACGGGGGCGATGACGGCCCGGGCGCCCGTCATGCGGGCGATGTCGGGCAGCAATTCTGCCACCCCCGGCTGTTCGCCAAAAGCCAGGATCAGGTCGGCTGGGGGGAGGGACTCGGGCAGGAAATCCTCGGGATAGTCGAGCACCGGCGGCAAGACCGCGGGCGCCTGCCAGGTCTCGAGGGTCCACCGGGCGGGGCCGTGGGTGCGGACGTTGTCCACGTGGCGGCGACCATAGTCACCCGAGACGATGGCCAGGATGCGCATATCTTTTGCTTCTGTCATGGTACTTTCTCCTGGGGGATCTGTCGGCTTTCCCCGCGCCCTCTCAGGGCCGGCGGAGACGCCTCTGCGGCCCTGGAGGAATTGTTTTCTATGATATCATAGATATCGGGGAAGGGCCATGATCAAAGTCATGCGGTTGTGCGGGGGCGACGGGCCGGGCGGCAGGGTTACAAAAGGGCCGTCATGCCCGCGCAAGCGGGCATCCATTCAGTGCAATCCTCCCCTCATTGGATGGATTCTACAAATTCATTTGTGCCAGAGGGTTCGCAGGCGGATTGACAATGCGGCGGTTTTGATCTATAATGTGATCGGCGTGCAGTGGAGCAGGCTGAGGTAGGAATCCATCCAATGATAGGCTCGTTTACAAGGTACGTGCTCCAGGCCCTGGAATGCCTTAGGCGGCGCTTTTGTCGCCTGAGGTATTCGAGGGCCTTTGTATTTGCACGGGCATGCTTCAAGAGACGGATGGCGCCGGTGTGGGAAGCAGGTGCCAACCAGAAGGGGGGTGGTGCCATTTTCAGGGAGTAGAGGGTACTGACAGGTTCGATATCGTGGGTTGGGCATCGATCCGATGGGACCAAGGAACACAAAGAATGAGGAGTGACAATGTCTCGGAAAGCAAGTTTCCTGCTCGCACTGGTCGTTTTGATGGTGCCTTTGATCGCAGGGTGTGGCGGCGAGACGGACACGATCAAGATCGGCCTGCAGGGCCCCATGACCGGCGACTATGCCTATGAGGGCCAGGGATTCGAGAAAGCGGTGGGGATGCTGGTGGAGCAGACCAATGCGGCCGGCGGCATCAACGGCCGGCAGGTAGAGCTGGTCGTCGAGGATGACGCCGGCGATCCGACCCAGGCGGCGCTGGTGGCGCAGCGCCTGGTGGATGCGGGTGTCCAGGCCGTCATCGGAGCGTACAACTCGACGGCGACAGAGCCGGCATCAGAGATCTATAATGATGCCGGAATCCTGCATATCACGCCGTCGTCGACGGCAACGGGGCTGACCCAAAAAGGGTTCCAGCGATTCTTCCGTGTGTGCTTCCTGGACGACCGACAGGGATTGTTTGCCGCCACGTTTGCCAAGGAAGTGTTGGGTGTGGCCAACCTGGGCATCCTGCACGACAACTCGACCTACGCCCAGGGATTGGCCGAGCACACCAAGCGCTATGCGGAAGAGATGGGCATGGCGGTGCCCTTTTACGACGCGATCAACCCCGATGACCAGGACTTTACGCCGATCCTGACCAACATCGGCGGGGCAGGCCTGGACGCCGTCTACTTTACCGGCTACCACGCCCAGGGCGGCCTGCTGTTAAAGCAGGCGGCGGAACTGGGGCTGGACATCCAGTGGATGATGGGCAATGCGTCCAACAACCCGGAACTGGTCCAGATCGCGGGGGTGGAAAACGCCGTCGGCACCTATGTGACCACGGAGCCACTGCCGAAAGACGTGGATTATCCCGAGGCGCGGCAGTTTGTCGCCGACTTTGAGGCCAAGTACAACGAGCCGCCGGCCAGTGTGTGGTGGATGATGAGTGCCGAGGCGTTCAACGTCATCCGCTATGCCATGGAGCAGACCGACTCTACCGATGCGGCCAAGCTGGCGGAATTCCTGCACAAGGAAGCCAAGGACATCAACGGCATCACCGGGCCGATCCTGGGTTGGGATGAGAATGGGGACCGATTGGGCACCATCCACCTGGCCTATGTGATTGACGAGACCGGCGCACTGGTCGTCAACTCCCAACAGCCATAAAAAAGAGATCCCGTGGGGGGAGCGTTCCACCTACGCTCCCCCCTTTTGCTACGTCGCAGGGACAAGGAGGCCAGACCCATGCAGTTTGTGCAGCAGCTCATCAATGGTCTGACGATCGGCGCCTTTTACTCGCTGGTGGCCCTGGGCTATACGATGGTGTACGGCGTGCTCAAGCTCATCAACTTTGCGCACGGCGACATGTTTATGTGGGGGGCCTATCTGGGGCTGACCGGCCTTAACGTGGCGGTGGCTCTGATGAGTGGGGGCAGCGCCCTGATGTTGATCCCGGTGGTGATCGTGGTGATGGTGACGATGGCCCTGATCGGGGTGTTGGTCGAACGGATTGCCTACCGGCCGCTCCGTTCGGCAGGCCGCCTGGCGCCCGTCATCTCGGCCCTGGGTGTCGCTTTTATCCTGGAGAGCCTGGCCCGAAACGTGTACGGCGCGAGCTGGAAGACCTACCCCAACGTCCTGGCGCTGGGCGGGCGTATCCGGCTGGGCGAGGGAGCCAGCGTGTCGGTGATGCAGATCGCCGTCCTGCTCGTCTCATTCGCCTTAATGGGCGGGCTCTACCTGTTCGTACAGCGCACTCGCATTGGCACGGCCATGCGGGCCGTCTCGCTCGACCACGACGTGTCGCGGCTGATGGGCATTGACGTCAACCGCATCATTGCCATCGTCTTTTTGATCGGTCCGGGGCTGGGCGGGATCGCCGGTGTGATCGTCGGGGTGTACTATGGTTCCTTTGACTTTACGCTGGGCTGGGTGTTCGGGCTCAAGGCGTTCATCGCTGCGATCCTGGGTGGCATTGGCAACATACCGGGCGCCATGCTGGGCGGGATGATTCTGGGGATCATCGAGACATTGGGGGCGGGCTATATCTCGCCCCAATGGAAGGACGTCTTTGCCTACCTGATCCTGATCGTGATCTTGATCATCCGGCCCACGGGTTTGCTCGGCGAACGCGTCGCGGAAAAGCTGTGAGAGGAGGCAGCCATGAATGCGATTCTTGCCCGCCTTCGAACAATCAAGCCCATCTGGTGGCAGGGCGGCTTGTTGCTTGTGGCCCTGCTCTTGCCGCTGCCCCTGAGTGACTACTACCGTTCGGTTCTGTGGCGCACCGGCCTGTATGTGATGCTCGGGCTGAGCCTCAATATCATCGTCGGCTATGCCGGGATGTTCCAGTTGGGGCATGCGGCCTTTTACGCGGTGGGCGCCTATACCACCGCACTGCTCAACCTCCACTTTGGGGTGCCGATCTTGCTGACGCTGCCCATCAGCCTGGTGGTGGCGGGCCTCTTGGGTTTTTTGATCACGCGGCCGATTTTGCACCTGCGGGGCGATTACCTGTGTATTGTGACGATTGCCTTTGGCGAGGTGGTGCGGCTGGTGCTGGTGAACAACCTCTTTGGCATCACGGGCGGGGCGAACGGCCTGAGTGGTATCGAGCGGCCCTCGCTCTTGGGCCTGGAGCTGCGGGCGCCGATCTATCACTATTACCTGATGCTGGTCTTTCTGGTGATCACGGTGGTTTTGGTGGAGCGGCTGGAGCACTCGCGGCTGGGCCGCGCCTGGATGTATGTGCGCGAGGATGAGGTGGCGGCCGAGGCGATGGGCATCAATACCATCCGGGTCAAGATGCTGGCCTTTGTCCTGGGGTCCGGGTGGGCCGGGCTGGTGGGTGGGCTGTATGCCGGCCGGATCACGGTGATTTCGCCGGACCTGTCCAAGTTCCTCGAGTCGGTGATCATGTTCGGTATCGTGGTCCTGGGTGGGGCGGGCTCGACGCCGGGCATTTTCGTCGGTACGTTGGGCATGGTGACCCTGCCCGAGATATCCCGCCCGCTTAAGGCCTGGCGCGATGCCTGGGTCGGCCTGGTGATGGTGGTCATGATGATCGCCCGGCCGGAAGGGCTATGGCCCAGCCGCCGCATTCGGGCCGAGATCCGCGGGGACGAACAGGAACCGGTGCCGCCGCAGGCGGCCGCTGCTTGAGGAGACGAGGCGACACCATGGCACTATTGGACATCCGAAATCTTACAAAGCAGTTCGGCGGTCTGACCGCTGTCGATCGGGTGGATTTTCAGGTAGAAGAGGGGGCCATCCTGGGGCTGATCGGTCCGAACGGCGCGGGCAAGACGACGATCTTTAACATGATCACCGGCATCTATGCGCCGACGGACGGGGAGGTGTATTTCCAGGGCCAGCGGATCAGCCATCCTGCCCTCACCTGGCGGCAGCGTCTCGCGACGCCGCTGTGGTGGTTGGCCTGGCTGCCGCTGCCCCGCGTCAAGGCGCAGTGGGGGGAGTTGCGCACGCTGCGGCCCCACGAGATCACGCAGCGGGGCATTGCCCGCACCTTTCAGACGATCCGGTTGTTCCCGAACCTGACCGCTCTGGAGAACGTCATGTCGGGGCTGCACCACCGGACCCAGGCGGGCGTGGCCGGGGCGATCTTTCAGCCGCCTTCGCAGACGAAAGAAGAGGCCTATATCGTCGCCGAGGCGGAACGCACCCTGGGCTTTATGCAGCTCGAGGAGCAGCGGGATGAGTTGGCCAAGAGCCTGCCTTATGGCCTGCAACGCCGCCTGGAGATCGCGCGGGCTCTGGCGACCTCTCCGGCGCTCCTGGTCCTCGACGAGCCGGCGGCCGGCCTGAACGAGCAGGAGACGCTGGATCTGATGGGCCTGATCCAGGAGATCCGAGACTCGGGCATCACGGTGCTGTTGATCGAGCATGACATGAAGGTGGTCATGGGCATCTGCGAGCGGATCGTGGTGCTGGATTATGGGAAAAAGATCGCCGAAGGCTCCCCGGCCGAGATCCAGCACAACCCGCGCGTCATCGAGGCCTACCTGGGCGAAGCAGAGGAGGAGTGAGCGTGTCCCTACTACAGGTTGAGAATCTGCACACCTACTATGGCCACGTGCACGCGCTGAAAGGCATCGATCTGGAGGTCGAAGAGGGCCAGATCGTCAGCCTCATCGGGGCCAACGGCGCCGGGAAATCGACGACGCTCCGCACCATCTCCGGTTTGGTGCGCCCCCGTGTGGGGGGGATCACCCTCAAGGGCGAGCCGATCCACACGGTAGCGGCCCATCGCATTGTCGAGCTTGGCATCTCCCATTCGCCCGAAGGCCGGCAGATCTTGGCGACGTTGACGGTCGACGAGAACCTGAACATGGGCGCCTATGTGCTGGGGTCGGACCGGCAGCGCATTGAGGCGAACCGGCAGCGCGTCTTTGATCTCTTTCCTCGCCTTCAAGAGCGCAGGAGCCAGTTGGGGGGCACCCTGTCGGGCGGGGAACAGCAGATGTTGACCATCGGCCGGGCGCTGATGGCCAGCCCCAGTCTGCTGATGCTCGACGAGCCATCGCTGGGCCTGGCGCCGATTCTGGTCAAGACCATCTTTGATACGATCCACGAGA
>CAZNQW010000080.1:0-15427 GCA_964575225.1 uncultured Anaerolineaceae bacterium
ATGCTCCAATTATAGTGGGAATAATCCAAAATAGCGAAATTAGTTGGAACAGATGCCGCGAGGGGCGCCCCTACTCAATTATGCTATTGGAGAGCCCTCTGAGGGCCAGGCCGTCCCTAGGGCCGGCAAAAGTAGAGGACGAACCCTCCGTCGTCCTGTTGGGTGACCCAGTGGGCGATGCCCAGGCTGGAGGCCTTGTCGACCAGGGGGGCGGGCATAAAGGGCGCGAGGAGCCGGTAGATGTCGCCGGGGTTCAGGGCTTGCAGATCGGCGATGACCTGGTTGACGGGCTGTTCGCCGGCGGCGAGCATGCCCTTGGCGTCGAACTCGGCCACGATCCGCGCCTCGGAGAACCAATCGGGTTGTTCGGTGGTATAGGCGGCGGCTGTTTCTCCGGCAAAGAGGTCCTGCCCCACGTCGGATCGGAGGCGATTGATCAGGTCCTCGACCTTCACGCCGCCGATGGTGGCCGCTTGCTGCAGGGTGGTGATGCGGGCCACCGTTTTGCGCAGGACCGGGTTTTTCAGCTTTTCAAAGGCCGGCACATAGCCGACCAGGACCTCCTCCAACTGGGGGTAGGCGGCGATCAGCTCGGCGATCTTGGTCTTGGGCGCGATGATGATTTCGGTCATTTCTGAATCCCCCTAGGCGTAGGACAGGATGCGCTGTTCGCCTTCCAGCGCCCTGTAGGCGGTCAAATCCTGCGAGACTTCGAGGGTGCCCAGATACTCGCCCTCGTCGTTGCGCAAGGCGAAATACTCGATATAGATCATGCGGCCCCCCATGTTGATCCAAAAGGGCGCCCGGGTCTGGCGACCGCTCTTGAAATCCTCGAGGATCTTGTCGACGATGTGGGCGCTGGCCGGCGGATGGCAGTGGCGCACGTCGCGGTTGAGGATGGCCCGGTTGCGTTGAAAGATCCGGTCGCTGCTCTGGGAAAAGTACTTGACCTTGTCATCGCTGCCCACAAAGGTGATGTCGACGGGTAGGGTGTTGAGAATGGCCAGCAGATCCTCCACGGAAAAGCTGCCGGAGGGCAATTGGATCCGGCCGCCCACCTGTTGCAGGGCGTCGGGGGCGGTTGCGGTGTGCCCCTCCGGGATCCACTCGGCCGGGGGATCGTACAGGCAGTAGCCGAATTCGGGCGTCTGCTTCTGGATTTCGTACCAATCGGCGTCCGACAGGGCATCCATGAGCATGGGAAAGAGGATCTCTTCCTCTTTGACGATCATGTCGGCGACGCCTTTGACGGCCGGCTGCAGGACGATCTCGATGGAGGCCAGCAGCTCTTCCTGAGAGATGCCCGGCGTCCTCAGCACCTCCAGGCTGCCCTTGAGCAGGTCGCGGATCTCGTCGTGCTTGCCCCACATGACCTTGGGGGGACCGGTGACCCCACCCCGTTCCAAATAGGGGAAAAGCAGGTATTCCTTGCGGAGATAATGCTTGTCGGCGTCGATGAGTTGGTTGAACAGGCCGATCAGGTTGAGGGCCACCGCCGGGATCTCGGCCTCGCCGACCTCGCTCACGGCGGCCAGTTGGGCGCGGGCCTGTTCGATCACGGCCGCCAGCGCCCGGTTTTCGTGCATGAGGACGTCCATAGGGTGGCCCTCGGGGATTGCCTTGGAAGCGCTGAGATCGACCTGGCCCTCGAGGACGGCCGAATGGACGTCGCAGAGCTGGAGCAGCTCTTCTTGGGGCAGGCCTTCTTCCAAAAGCTCCTGTTCGACCTCGACGACCTCTCCATAGGGAATGGTGCCCAGCGTGTCGATCAGTTCCTCCCGGACACGGTCCTGGGATTCGCCGGTGTGAAGTTTGAGAATCAGTTCTTTGAGTTTGGCCTTGCGGAATTTCGAGTTGTCTATGGTCTTGGTCATCGGGTTTCCCTCCAAGGTGCGTGCGTACAAGCTACGACCTTATTGTATCGCGTAGAGGGGAAAAAGCGTATGACATTGGTCAGACGGGGGCGGGGTGGGGTCTTGACACGCAGGGCTTTTGCCTTGTCGCTTCACCGAGGGGATAGGGCAGGGCCCCGCGCCCCGGGGACGGGGGAGGCGAGCAAGTGAGTCAACCATCAAGTATCCAAGAAATAGATGATTAAGAATATCTTATTTGACAAAATGGACATTTTGGTGTATGCTTGGGTATCAAGATGAATGGAGGTTTGACCATGGGTATCCAACTGTTCGCCATTCTGGCCATTCTGACGTCTCTGGCGCTTCCCTCTGGCTTTGCCCCCCTTCCGACCACAGAGATCCTGTCGCCCCAAGCGGGCTCCGATTACCAGTGTTTCTATCCCATTGCCGATACGTTTGCCCGCAGTTACCAGCCCACGACCAACTTTGGGGGCGCGCCCAGCCTGCAAGTGTCGGCCATTGGTGACGTGGAAGTCGACCAGCGTTGGACCTATCTCGAGTTCGATCTGTCGGCCATTCCCAACAACGCCACGGTGCTCTCTGCCGATCTCAGGCTGTTTCTGACGTCGGCGCCCAACGGCGGCAGTGGGATGCTCAAGGCTGCAGAGGTGGCCTGGGCCGAGTATTTCCTGAACTGGAACAACCGTCCCACCGTCAGCGACTTTACCTACGACGAAATCAGTTGGACGCCCGGCGCTACCGGCTGGCAGAACTGGTCAGCCGAGCAGCTTGTGCAGCAATGGGTGAATGTGAGTGGGCCCAGCCTGGTCAACCACGGTCTGGCCCTCGTTGCTTATGGCCTGGCCATTCCGCCATCCACGTTCCACAGCCGCGAGGGGTCTCTTACTCAGGGGCCGCGGCTGTGCGTCGAATGGACCGATTCGCTGACCACCGATATCGTGATCGGCGAAATCGAGGTCACCCAGGGGGTGCAGGATCTACAGAACAGCGTGCGGTTGGTGGCGGGCAAGCCCACCTACGTCCGAGTCCACGCGACGACCACCAACGACCGCTTTCGGACCTTTGCGACGCTGCGGGTCAGCAACGCTTCGGGTACGGTGACGCTCCATCCCCAGAATCCGGGCGCCCATGTGGTGGTGCGGCCCACGCCCGACCGCGGGATGGTGGACCACTCGTTTCTCTTTTTGCTGCCCAACGGCTTTACCCAGGCAGGAGGTCTGGCGCTGACGGCGGAGGTCAATCCCGTGGTGAGCGGCTGGCGGATCAGCCGCTACCCGGACGAGACCCGTTACGACAACAACAGCCGCAGCGCCTTTGTGACTTTCGAGGAGGCGCCGCGCGTGGGCGTGATCATGGTGCTGGGCAGCTATTCGCTGGAGGACGGCGATGTGTCCATCACCTACACGACGCCCATCACCGATGCCTACCAGACGCGGTCCTGGCTGGGACGGGCCTTTCCCCTGCCCGAAATCTGGATGACGGTGCGCACCCACGACTTTGGGGAAGGCACCCTCAATCCCGACAAGCCGACGCGCCTGGCAACCCCCAACAGTGGCAGCGTCAACCGCTGGCTGGACGAGAGGCGGACCTGGGATTTGAGCCAAAGCAGTTGGTACGAGGGCAACGTGGGTGACGAGTCCGACATTCGGTACTATGCGATGCTCACCAACAGCGGCGCCTTTATGCGCGGCGCGATGGGCTCCCGCACCGGTTCTGGACCCACCGGAGTGAGCGCGAGCTGGGATCCGGACGGGATCTTTGGCGACTGGTACGCCGGTCACGAAATCGGCCATTCCTTTGGCAGAAAGCACGTCCAGGGCGACCTGGGGGGTAAGGATGGGACGTGCGGCGGCGAGGGTGGGCCTGACCCCAACTATCCCTACGATGCCGGCTTTATCAGCGCCGACACCACCGGCCCCACGGCATTCTTTGGCTTTGACCGCGGCACAGGGGCCGCCCGGCCGTATGGGCTGATCCCCGTCAATCTCCAGGTGTTCGAACCGAACCGGCGCGACGTGATGACCTATTGCTCGCCGCTGTGGGTCAGCGACTATACCACCGAGGCCATCCTGGACTATGTGCAGAACAGCGTCACGCCGATGGGTGCCGCTTCTGCGTCCAACGCGGAAGCGACGCAGCAGATGGACCGCTTGCTGGTGGTGGGGACCCTCGACCCGGCGACGGGCGCCGCCGAGTTCTCGCCCCTGTTCGTGATCCCGAATGCCCACGACGTGGAGCCGCGCATCCCGGGCGCCTATGCCATCGTTTTGCTGGGCGCCGGCGGCAGCGAGCTGGCCCGCTATCCCTTTACGCCGGAGGAACTCCATTCGGGGCCCGACGATCCCGATGGCTCCAGCGGACCGCCCGTCGACCTCCTGTCCATCTCTGAGCTGGTGCCCTATGTGGCGGGCACGGTGCGGGTGGATGTCACCGGTCCCGGCGGCGTCCTGGCGACGGTGACCGCCGGCGCCGCGGCCCCCACCGTCTCTGTGACCTCGCCTTCGGCTGGAGAGACCCTCAACGGCGATACGGTGCCGGTGGCGTGGAGCGCCTCGGACGCCGATGGCGATCCGTTGGTGTTCAATGTACAGTTCAGCGCCGACGGCGGCGCCACCTGGGAGATGCTGGCCCAGGGGATCACGGGCACCAGTGTGGCCATTCCCCGGGTCAATGTCGCTTCGACGACCCAGGGCCGCGTTCGGGTGTGGGCCAGCGATGGCATCCACACCAGCAGCGCCGACAGCAGCGGTTTCTTTACCACGGCGTTGCGCAACCCGCAGGTGACTCTCCTTTCGCCCCAGTCGGGGCTCTTTGTGGGGGCCAACCAGACCCTCGGTCTGGAGGCCATGGCCTACTCGCCGAACGTGGGCACGCTGGATAGGGAGCAGGTCGTCTGGACCTCCTCCATCGACGGCGTCCTCGGCATGGGGGAGAACCTCGCCGTCACGGGCCTGACGCCCGGCGTTCATGCCTTTACCGTGACGGTCCAGGATGGACAAGGCAGCGCCACCGCCACCGTCACCGACGTCGTGGTGGTCAGCGATCCCCGCTACCTTCCAAACCCGCCCGTGAACCTCAGCGTGGGGCCCAGCCCCCTGGTCTTTTGGCCGAAGGAGGGCCTGAATTCCGACACGCTGACGGTGGATAATGAGGGCGGGACCAATAGCATCGATTGGGGCGCCCTGGAGTTCACGCCCTGGTTGAGCGTCAGTCCCACCACGGGCTCGACACCGGGCCAGGCCACGGTGTCGGTCAGTGCCACCGGAATGGAGCCGGGGACCTATTCGGCCAATATTCTGGTGGCCACCTCCGCTTCGACGCAGAATCGCATTGCTCAGGTGACGATGGTCATTCCGGCGCGGCAGGACCCCGCCTCGTGCCAGGCGCAAAGCACCTTTCTTCTGAACAGCGAGGGCTGGCTTGTTTCCACCGCAGCCGGCGACCCGGTGGTCCTGCCCGATCACCAGGCCACGGGCGGCAACGGGGGTGGCTATGTCTCGGCAGCCAACGGCCTGGTCGGCGCCCCCTGGTACTGGGAGGCGCCGGGCCGGTACCTGGGCGATCAGTCCTGTGCCTATGGCGAAACGCTGGACTTTGATCAGAAGCAATCCACCACCGGCGACGACCTGAACGCTGCCGACATCCTCCTGGTGGGACCGTCGCTGACGTTGGCCTATGACGCGCTGCAGGCCCCCGGGACGGAATGGACGCCCTACAGCGTGCCACTGACGGAGGGAGCCGGGTGGGTGGTGCAAGGCACAGCCACGGCGCCGACGCAGGCCGAGATGCTCGCCGTCCTGGCGGACCTGCAGGCGCTGCGCATCCGCGGCCAATACGACACGGGCGCCAATGTGGGCAGCTTGGACAACGTCTACCTGGCCTCGAGGGGTTTTTCGATCTTTTTGCCGCTGGTGATCAGGGAGTAGGGGCGGAAGGGTCGCCCTCTCTGAGGAATTGAGGCCACGAGTTTTCGGGAAGAACGGCGCCCCTGCCTTGGCAGGGGCGCCGACTGCTTGGTGGTGGTTCAACCCCTGCTTGCCGCGGTTGTGTCAAGTCGGTGGGAATCTTTGCGGGGGCCAACGACCACATCGCTCTGATGCCCGCTGTCGGTGGGTGGCTTGGACGAATCTCCGGCCTCTGCTATACTATCCCGAGGTTGTGTGGCGGCACATGGGACCACACACGAAACTGGAGGTGTGCAACGATGTCACTTGTTCCATTGACAGAACTCATTCCCGTGCTACAGATGGCCGTGGGCCCGGTGATTCTCATTTCGGGTGTGGGGCTCTTGTTGCTGAGCATGACCAACCGCCTGGGGAGGGCCATCGACCGCGCCCGCATCCTGTGCCAGGATTTGCGAGAAGGCAAGGTACGGGACCCGCGCGGCCATCTTGCCCAGCTTCGGATCCTGGCCCGGCGGGCGGTGCTCATTCGTCTGGCCATTACCCTGGCATCGGCCAGCGTGCTGTTGGCCGCGGTGCTGGTCATTACCTTGTTCCTGGCCGCACTGTTGCAGGTCGATCTGGGTTGGTTGGTCGCGCTGATCTTTATCGCCTGCCTCCTGGCTCTGATCGGGTCGCTGGTGGCCTTTATCCTTGACCTGAACCAGTCACTGCTGGCGCTTGACGTCGACATAGACGGGGCCATGGAAGAGCCGGCGAATTAGAGAGTTTTCTCTAACGTCATGCCCGCCGCGAGTACCCTCGCGCCTAATCACCTGCGTACCCGCAGGCAGCATCCATTCTTGGGCACAAGGCGTATGGACCCCCGCCTCCGCGGGGGTGACGCGCCGGTTGCCAGGGTTGCAGCTTGTTCAAAAGGACTTATGCAGGGCTCTGGTCGCGGTTGCAGGCGGCTGCAAAGCCGGGAGCCACCTATGTTAGGCTCGGCCCGCCAGATCCGCGCCCGTCGTTTCACGGAACAAACGTTTGCTTGACAAGGGGCAAAATTCGCGATAGTATAGCTGCGTGACGCAAATAGGGGTGGGGGGAAAGTAGGTGGGATATGCCTTACGGTCGGCGGTCTAACGGGGGTGGTCGGCAAGCCTGCCCGCGGCACATTCACGGGTTCCTGGAGCCCTGTCTGCTGCTGCTGGTGCACTGTGATGAGGTCCATGGCTACGAGCTGGTGGAGGGCCTCAAGGCCTTTGGGTTTGAGCAGAACCCCGTCGACCCCAGCACCATCTACCGCGCTCTGCGGGACCTGGAGGAGCGCGGGTTGGCCGCCTCGCGCTGGGATACCAGCCATGCAGGTCCGGCCCGCCGCGTGTACCAGACGACGGAGAAGGGGGACCGCTACTTGGCCGCCTGGATAGAGGACCTGCGCGAGACGGACCGGGTGCTCCACCACTATCTCGATGCCTACGACGCCCACATGGAAGCGCACCGGTAAAGGCCGGTACTGGGGACGGAGGGCGCCCCCGGGATCGGAAGGGTGCTTCTGATAGAGGCCGGGCACTGAGGCCCGTCCCGCGAGTTCCACGCCACATTCCATAGAGGAGTAGCCCATGTCCACGGTGGTCGTCGTCCTTGTCATTTTTGCCCTGAGCGTCATCATGATCATGAGCGGGCGCGGCGGAGGCAATTTTTACGTGGCCGCCTTGGTGCTGATGGGCACGCCCATGCACACCGCGTCCACCACCAGCCAGTTTATCCTGTTGGCCAGCGCCCTGTCTGGGGCGCTGATCTTTGGCAAGGCCAAGACCCTGTCCTGGCGGCTGGCCCTGTTCTTTGGCGGGCTGAACGCCGCCATGGCCTTTGCCGGTGGGTTTCTGGCCCACCGCTTTGCGGGAATCACCCTACAGATCACCCTGTCGATCCTGCTTTTCATTGCCGGGGTGGCCATGCTCCTGCCCGAAAAGGGGGGCCGCAAGACCGCCGATCCCCGCCGCGGGTTCTGGAACCTGCAAGAGGGCGACTATACCTACGTCATCGATGTCAAGATCGCCATTCCGCTGGTTTTGGCCACCGGGTTCTTTTCGGGTATGGTGGGTATCTCGGGTGGCTCCTTTCTCATGCCATTGATGGTGGTGGGCTGTGGCGTGCCGGTGCGCGTGGCGGTGGGCACGCAGACGGTCATCCTGGCGGCGACGGCCTTGACCGGTTTTGCCGGCAACGCCCTGCATGGGGGCTTTGACCCGATCCTGGCCGTTCCCGCGGCCCTGGCTGCTGTGTTGGGCGGGCTCCTGGGGGGCCAGGTCGCCCTCAGGACAAAGCCCAAGAGCCTGAAAACCATCTCGGGCCTGCTGACGATTGTGGCCGCAGTGTTGATGTTGGTCAATGCCGTGGGAGGGAGCGCCTGATCGTCCAAGGATGAAGCTTGTCATAAAACTCGGCAGGCCCGAACCCTGGGGGTACTGCTGAACGAACCGCGAAGGCGAAAGGAGTTCGAGGATGGAACCACCGACTTGCACCGGACCTGGGAACCATTCGGCGGCCTTGAGGGCTTTCCGCTCGGCGCGCCGGCAGTTGGCGCAGGGGGGCGTGGCGCCAAATACTCGAATCTGCCGCACCGGGTCACCTACTCTCTTGTGTCCCCCAGGGGGGGAATCCCTATTCTTCAGCCGACAGAGCCGTGGCGATCATGCTCGTCAGCTCGGCTTTTTGCGGAATCCGCCCGTAGGAGACGACCTTCCCGTCGATGACCAGCCCCGGTGTGGCCGGGATGTTGTAGGACAAAATGTCCACCATGTCGGTCACTTTGGTCAGCGTGGCCTCGACGCCCATCTCTGCCAGGGCTTCGCGGGTCGCCTTTTCCAGGCGTTTGCAATTGGGACAACCCGTCCCTAAAACCTTGACTTCCATCAGACTCTCCTCATTTGTTGTATGGTCCCCTGTTCGAGGCGCCGTAACAGGCGGCGATCACGACCTCGCATCGGGTTTACGATAGGACGTTTTCCCTGCAGGATCTCGAGCCTGCCCCCAAACGGACTTACTGGGTGTCGGCCGATGCCTGGGCCGGGGCCGACCGGCGGCCGATCAGCCACAGCGCGCCGGCCAGCACCGCCACAAAGGCGGCCAGGTAAAGGCCGATGAGCCAGAGGCTGGCGCCGTCCACCCAGGCGCCAAAGATCAGGCCGGCCAGAGTGCTAAACAGGGCCACCCAGCCCACGTACACCCAGGTTTTCTTGTTGCCGATGATCTTGGACGTGATCAGGATGCTCTGAATGCTCAGCTCGGGGTCCGACATCAGGTAGGCCAGCAGCGGCCCGCGGTGCATGCCCAGCCCCAGGAACATGTTGGCGATGGGCACCTCCACCAGCGTCGGAAAGTACATGAACACGCCAAACACCACGCCCACAAAGTTGGCCAGGATCGTGTTCTGGCCGGCCAGGGTCTCGATGAGGGAGCGGGGGATGATGACCCGCACCATGCCGGCGACAAAGACACCGACGATGAGCAGGGGGAAAATCTGCTTGACAAATCGCCACATCTCCCACAGCCACTCCTGGACCTCGTACTCGTCCAGCCACTTCCAGGCCACCAGGCCCACGGCGGCCAGCACGATCAACTCGCCAAGGAATCGCCCCGTGATGCCGACCACCAGGCCGTTGGCCGCCGGAGTAAAGCGCAGGGCGGCCACCAGCAGCGTCAGGGCAATGAGGCCCAGGGCCACCCACGACCAGCGATTAAAGCCCTCGTCGATGGTGTTCAGCCCCTTCCAGGCGGTCAGGCCGATGAGGGCCAGCAGGCCAATGAGCATCGCACCCTGCACCGAGACGCCCTCCTGGCCCTGGGTGGCGTCGTAGGGCACTAACCAGTCGAGGGTCGCTTGCCATCGCTCGGTGTTGCCCAGGGGCAGCGTCAGGTCGGCGTAGCTGGTGGTGAACAGGTCCACGGCCAAGGTGCCGACGATGAGCACCGCCAGCAGGAGCAGCAAAAAGATCAGCGGCGCGCGCTTGATGCTGGCCCCCGCACCAAAGGCCCCGCCCGTGGTGGCCTGGTTGTGTACTTGCGCGGCAGCGCGGGCGTCGTCCTGGCGAAAGATAAAGGCCATGATCAGACCGATGCCGACACCAAAGATTGCCGAAAGGAGGACGCGGGCCACGGCGATATCCAGGCCGATGGCCACCCCGGTGTAGGTGACGGCCAGGATGTTGATGGCCGGTCCTACGAACAGGAAGGTGATGGCCGGGCCCAGACCGGCGCCCTGACGGTAGATGCCGGCAAAGAGGGGTAGGATGGTGCAGGAACATACGGCCAGCACAAAGCCGCCGACGGCCGCCATGGGGTAGGAAACCCACGGCGACGCGTCGCGCCCCAGGTAGCGGGTGATCGCCTCTTTGGGGATCAGGGCGGTCATGGCGCCGGCGATGAAAAAGGCCGGCACCAAACAAAGCAGGACGTGGGCTGCCAGGTAGGACGCCAGGCTCCCGGCGCCCGATTGCAGCATGGTGATGATCCATTCTCCGATTGACATTCATCCTCCCCTGGCGGTGTGCGCAGTGGCCAATCGCCGACATTCAAAGATTTGAATATTCATGACCGAAATAAAAAGAATTATTCCCGTTCTTGAATATTCCAGAACTTGCATGGAGTATACACCCAAAGGGCCTGCCTGTCAAGTCCCCGGGGGGGCGCGCGATGGAAAATGCATGGGGCACCAATCGTAGGGGCGCGGCATGCCGCGCGCGGCCCATCCCGCGCTGCAGAACCGCCAGAGAGGCGCATCCCTTGCAGCGCGGCGAATATGTGGGGGTGCCCGCGCCGCGGGTCTGCCCGGGCACCCACAGGCAGCATCCATTTTGGGCCACAAGGCGTATGGACCCCCGCCTTTGCGGGGATGACGCGCCGGTTGCCAGGGTTGCGACTTTTTCAAACGGACTTTGACAGGACGCTGCAAACGCGGCGCTGAACGGTTGACAGTCCAACAAACCTGGCTTATACTTGTGGTGACCTGCAGCGGCGAAATGCAGAGCCAGCGAAGGGAGACACCCAGTCCCAGTCCGCGGCTCAATCCGCCCCGGCCCCAGGGAGTTTTGTCTACTCGGTAACATTGGAGGAGAACCATGGCTGATTGGTATCGACAGGGTACAAGTGAGGTCCTCTCGCTGTTGCACAGCAACGCCCAGGCCGGCCTGACCGCGGCCCAGGCCGGGCGTCGCCTGGACGAGCATGGCCCCAACGAGCTGGTCGAGCGCGGCCTCAAAAGCCCGTGGCGCATCCTGTGGGAGCAGCTCACGGGGATGATGGTCGTCATCCTCATCGTCGCCGCCGTCGTCTCGGGGGCGCTGGGCGACTGGAAGGATGCCATCGCTATCCTGGCTATCGTCGTGCTCAATGCCGCGTTGGGCTTTAGCCAGGAGTTTCGGGCCGAAAAGGCGATGGCCGCCCTCAAGCAACTGGCCGTGCCCACGGTCAAGGTCCGGCGCGATGGCCACGTGGTCGAGATATCGGCCCGCGAGCTGGTGCCCGGCGACGTGGTGCTGCTGGAGGCGGGGGCGCTGGTGCCCGCCGACGGCCGCCTGCTCGAGTCGATCAACCTGCGCGTCGAGGAGGCGGCCCTGACCGGCGAGTCGGAGCCGGTGGAAAAGCAGGACCGCGCCCTCGACAGACCCGATATTTCGATCGGCGACCGGGTGAACATGGTCTACATGGGCACCATTGTCACCTACGGGCGCGGCGTGGCCGTCGTCACCGCCACGGGCATGGGCACCGAGCTGGGCCGCATCGCCGAGCTGATCCAGACCGTGGAGCGGGAGCCGACGCCCCTGCAGCGACGGCTAGAGCAGTTGGGCAAGGGGCTGGCCGTGGCGGCGCTGGCCATCGTCGCTGTGGTCTTTGCCCTGGGCCTGCTGCGCGGCGAAGATTGGCAGCTCATGCTGCTGACGGCCATCAGCATGGCCGTGGCTGCCGTGCCCGAGGGCCTGCCCGCCGTGGTAACCATCGCCCTGGCCCTGGGCGCCCAGCGCATGTTAAAGCGCCAGGCCCTGATCCGCAAATTGCCTGCCGTAGAGACGCTGGGGTCGGTGACCGTCATCTGTTCCGACAAGACCGGAACACTGACCGAAAACCGCATGACCGTCACGGTGCTGGACGTGCTGGGCGAGACGCAGGAGGTGGACACGCTGCTGCAAAAGGGCATCCCCGTGGCCGACGCCGAGCTGTTGCCCGGACAGCGCTCGCCGGTGCGCAGCCTGGGCTTGCTGGCCAAGGCCGCCGCCCTGTGCAACGACGCCAGCCTGGAGCCGACGACCGAGGGTGGCTACCGGGCCGTCGGGGATCCGACAGAGGGGGCCCTGGTCGTCGCCGCCGCCGAGCTGGGCCTGGTCAAGGCCGAACTCGACGAACGCTGGCCCCGCGTCGGCGAGGTGCCGTTCACGTCAGAGCGCAAGCGGATGACGACGGTTCACCGGGTGGGCGTCAGCGCCGACCAGACCGATGCGCCCTGGCGCCGCGCCGGGTTTGTGGCCTTTGCCAAGGGCGCGGTGGACAGCCTGCTGGAAATTTCGGGGCGGGTGTGGACCGGCGACGAGGAGGTGCCGCTGAGCGATGACCTACGGGCGCGCATCGTGGCTGCCAACGACCGGCTGGCGAGCCAGGGCCAGCGGGTGCTTGGCGTTGCCTTCCGTCCCCTGGACGCCGAGCCCGACCCCGCCGACGAAGCGGGGCTGGAGCAGCAGATGACGTTCATCGGCCTGGTCGGCATGATCGACCCGCCGCGCCCCGAGGTGCGCGAGGCGGTGCAAACGGCCAAGGCCGCCGGCATCCGCCCGGTGATGATCACCGGCGACCACCCGCTCACGGCGCGGCAGATCGCCTGGGAGCTGGACATTGCCGCCGACGGCAGCCCGCTGACGGGCCGCGATCTGGCTGGAATGTCGGTGGACGAGTTGGAGGGGGTGGTCGAGGACGTGGCCGTCTATGCCCGCGTGTCTCCAGAGCACAAGCTCAAGATCGTGCAGGCCCTCCAGGATCGAGGCCAGATCGTGGCGATGACCGGCGACGGCGTCAACGACGCCCCGGCCCTCAAGAAGGCCGACATCGGCGTGGCGATGGGCATCACCGGCACCGATGTGTCGAAAGAGGCGGCCGACATGGTGCTGCTCGACGACAACTTTGCGACCATCGTCGCGGCGGTCAAAGAAGGGCGGACGATCTATGAAAATATCCGCAAGTTTATCCAATACACGCTAACCTCCAACGCCGGCGAGATTTGGGTCATGCTCCTGGCGCCGCTGGTGGGCATGCCGCTGCCCCTGCTGCCGCTGCAAATCCTGTGGGTCAACCTGGTGACGGATGGCCTGCCCGGCCTGGCCCTGGGCGTCGAGCCGCCCGAGCGGGACACGATGCGCCGCCCGCCCTACCATCCCCAGGAGAATATTTTCGGGCGGGGGCTGGGCTGGCACGTGGTCTGGGTGGGCCTGCTGATGGGTCTGGTCAGCCTGGGCCTGGGCTACTGGGTCTGGCGGGCCGGTTGGGATAACTGGCAGACGATGGTTTTCACCACCCTGACGCTATCGCAGATGGGCAATGCCCTGGCTGTCCGCTCCCGCGAGTCGCTGTTCAAGGTGGGCCTGCTGTCCAACCGGGCGCTGTTGGGCGCCGTGCTGCTCACCTTTGTGCTGCAACTGGCCGTGATCTATCTGCCGTTCCTGCAAGAGCTGTTCAAGACCGACGCCCTGGCGCCCGGTGAGCTGTTGCTCAGCCTGGTGTTGAGTACCGTGGTGTTCTGGGGGATCGAGCTGGAAAAGTGGCTGGGGGGACGGCGCAAAAAAGCGTCGTGAGCCTCGGCGGTCACGGGGGAGCCTTCTCCGGCTCGGCCGGTCCGGCGATGCTCCCCCGTGAGACCAGGTCAGTCGACGTCAGACCCAAGTTCTCCCAGAACCTGGATCTGATGGGTGGCTGTGAGCCGGAGCGTTCCATCATCCAGCATGGGTTTCCCGACCCTGAAGTCTGGGACCTGTGTTGCCAGGCGTGGGAGAACCAGGGTAGACTCGCGGTAGGTGCCCATCAATGGTCAAAAGTCGCGTCGTCACCGTAGAATGCCGCTGTGGTCAGCGCCTATTCAGGTATTACAAGGGCGGGCGCGGCCGCCTTATCAAATGCTTCCTTGACGAAATCCGAGAGGATCCCTTCAGCCTAGCCGACCAGTCCCTGGGTGGAAGGCCAACCTGCCCAGCCTGTGGCAAGGAGCTTGGCATCGTGTGCATTGTCCGTGGGCGTCCTGCCCTCAAGATCAAACAGGGTACCCTCAAAGAAGTAAGGATCTGAGCGTGCCGGAAGGCAGCCTGTGGCTCCGACCGAAAAAAGCTCGCCGATCTCTGAGTGACGGGGTGCCCTCAATCGCCCTGCGGCTGACGCCTCACGCCGAGGAGGAATGAAAGGTCGTCGACAAACAGTGAAACCCTATTCCACCCTCACGCCGGTCGGACAAGCGCGTCGCCTCCGGCCCCTCGCGATGAACGCGCTTTCAATGTACGATCTGGATGTGGCGCGCCTGCGGTTGGTCACCAATGACATGAACGGCATCTTTCGCGTGGACACCGGCGATGGAACGAAACTCATTCTGCGCGTCACCCTGCCCGAAGGGGGACACACCCTTGACCACGTCGTCGCGGAAATGGATTGGCTTTCGGCGTTGGCACGCGACACGACCCTCCACGTGCCATGTCCGCTGCCGGCAAAGGATGGTTCGCTCGTGGTAGAAGCGTCGGCGGAAGGTATCCCTGAGGCAAGGTTGTGCGCGGTTTTCTCATGGATCTCGGGAACCGATCTGGCAAAGGACATATCTCAAGTCAATATGGCCAAATTGGGAGAACTGATGGCGGGACTTCATGCTCACGCGTTGACCTACCATCCACCTGCGAGACTATCCTTACTAAAATTCGACCGCGTCTTTCCCTTTCCCGAGCCTGTTGTGCTGTTCGAGGAGCAGTACTCAGCGCTGTTTGCCCCCGAGCGGCGATCGGTCTTTGTAGAGGCGATAGAATGGGCTCAGGAGTCCATTGACTTGTTGCAGGCCAGCGGGGAGCCGATGCGGATCATCCATGGTGACCTGCATCCATGGAATGTCCGCAACCTCCGAGGGGTTCTATCGCCCATCGATTTCGAAGACCTGATGCTGGGCTGGCCTGTACAGGATATTGCCACCACGCTGTATTACCTGCCGCAGGAAACATATGCGGCCCTGCGCTGTGCTTTTCGAGATGGGTATACACGGCACAGCCCATGGCCTGAACGGCGCGAGGGCGAAATTGATTCCTTCATCGCGGCGCGCGCAGTCGGTCTGGCGAATTTTGTCCTCAACGATCCCAACCCCGCCTGGAGGAGAGAAACTGCGGCATTTGTTGAAAAGACCGAAGAGCGACTGTGCATGTTGATGCGACTGAAGGGTCTTGTACTGTAGGCCATCCCCCATGCTGCGACGATGGGTAGGTACAGGCCACATCCCCACGCAGGCACTCCCGGCGGTCATCAGCGGGGGAATCATCGGCGGCCCGAAAAGGGGCCACCCTGCAACCGAGCAGTTAATGGCCCTGTTGCTCTCCTATTCGATCTCGACGACGGCCATCACGCCGTGGTTGTACAGGGCGCGGGCGAAACACTCCACGG
>CAZNQW010000081.1:0-11483 GCA_964575225.1 uncultured Anaerolineaceae bacterium
CTTTTGCGCCAGAAAGTAAAGTAACAATACAGGCAACATGCTGATGCAGGCTGCCGCCATCCACAGGTGTGTCTGTGGTCCTGCTTCTGAGACAAAGTTCTGCAAGCCCACGGAAATCGGCCACCAATCGGATCCGGCCTTGGTGGCAATCAGCGGCCACAGCAGGGCATTCCACGAACCGATGAAGGAAAAGATCACCACGGTCATGATCGGTGCTTTGGACAGGGGCAACACCACCTGAAACAGGAATCGGAAATGTCCTGCCCCGTCGATTTGCGCCGCGTCGAATAGCTCGTCAGGAATCTGAGCGAAAAACTGCCGCAATAAAAAGATGTTGAAAAAACCGGCCATAAAGGGCACTGTCAACGCCGGCCAGTTGTCGTACCATTTGATCCAGGGCAAGAAGGGGTTGTTGCCAGTGACGGTCAAAAAGTTGGGGATCATGGTCACTGTTTCAGGGACCATCATCGTTGATAGCAGGAGGGCAAACATCAAGTCCTTGCCCGGGAATTTGATTCGGGCAAAGGCATAGGCGGCCAGCGTCGAGACAATCAGGATGCCTATCATTGTGATCGCAGTGATGCGGATGCTGTTCCACATGTACTGGCTGAACTTGGCCGTCTTCCAGGCTTGGTAGTAGTTGCCGCCGATAAACTCGTTGAAGAAATATTTGATCTTGCTGCCGGTCGTTCGACAGGCACTGAGATCTTCTGGGATGGGACGGCCGGTGTATGCGCGCTCGCCGCGATCGGCCATCTGCTTTTCCAGCACGTCCGAGCTATATTCACAGCAGTTGACGTATTCAGTGCGCGAGGCACCCGAGCGTCGGGTCATCTCGGTGTCGGCGGGGTAACTGCTGGGCGCGCCAAAGGTGATGGTCAGCCCTCGACCCGTATCCACCAAGCCGCCGCCCAGGGGGATCGGCTGCCAGTTGTCTGTCAGCGACCCTTGTGGCTGATCCACCGGCACAATGGCCACAGGGTCGCTCCTGTTGTCGACGAGTCGAAACATCCAGAGCCCATCGGTTTCTGCCTTCTGGATCTCGACATAGTAGCTATCGGTGTGCAGCTCCTGTTCGCCTTTTCGCAGGTTAGGGCTGACTGCCAGGTCGGTGACGGTGCCGTTCTTGTCGTATTTGATTAGATTGACGTAGGGGCACACAACGCGGGTCATGCGTGGCAACCATCGCCCCGAGTTGGCTTCGCCGCTGGTCATCACCGAGGTGCTGATCATCCAAAAGAAGGGCAGCACCATCGTCATCGCACCGAGGATCAAAACCAGATACAAGATTCCTCGCCCCAATCCACTGCGGATCGTGGGCCAATTGAGTGAGCGAGTCTCGTGTTGGTTAGCCATAGAACACCAGCTTGTCGCCGATTCGGTTTTGGATCTGGGAAAAGATCAGGATGATGCCAAACAGGATAAAGGCCATGGCCGTGGCCTGTCCAAACTGGCCATCGGCGCGGAAAGTGTTAAAGATTAAAATGCTCGTGGTATTGACGGTATCGCGAGCGGCTGGTTCCTTCATCACCCAGATGTGGTTAAACGCTTTGAACGTGCCAATGGTGGCAATGATCGTCAGGAAAAAGGTGGTGGGCGATAGGAGGGGGATGGTGATTTTGCGGAATAGGGCCATTCCCCCGGCGCCGTCGATCCGGGCGGCTTCGTACAGTTCGTTCGGGATGCTGCCCAGGCCTGCCAGATAGATGACTGTGTCGTAGCCGATAAACACCCACCAGTTGTAAATGATGATGGATACCAGCGCCAGGCTGGGTCCGGCAAGAACCGTATTGAGGGGTTCCGAAAAGCTCGGCCAAGTCCAGCTGGTGCCAAAGGCCTGATTGGCCAGGTCGATGAGGATCAGGTTGACCGCTTTGGCCTCGTGCAGCCACTTTTGGGCCGGAACTCCAAGCATGCCGATCAGGTTGTTCATCAGGCCCGTATCGCGCAGGGTAAAGATGCGCCGAAAGACGACCGCCGTGGCCACCGAAGGCGCGATGTAGGGCATAAAGTACAGCAACCGAAAGAATCCCTGGCCCTTGATCCCCTGAAAGAGGATGTAGGCCAGGGCCAAGGATACGCCCAATTGGACGGGCACCGTTCCCACTGAGTAAAAGAAGGTGTAGAGCAGAGACTTGAAGAAGGTCTGGCTGCCCAAATCCCACATTCGTTGAAAGTCGACAAAGAAAAAGTAGAGCCCTGCGGTGATCAGCAACACCGAGCCTAGTAACCTCAGGATCAGGCGGGCCGTCGAATCCCCGTGGCTCGATCCCTTCCACAGCAGCCAAGCCAGCAGGAGCATGCCGATGGTCACCAGGTAGGTCCACTCACCCGATTCGATCAGGCTCGGCAAGTCTCGGACAAAAAAGAAAACGGCCAACACTGTCCACAGTCCGGCGGCAATGGGAAGTTGCTTGTCGCCTTCCTCTCGTTCCTCGCGGTAGCGCTTCCATGCGCGATAGGCCACCATACTGAACACCAGAGCGATGATCAGGCCGCCCACAGCGCTCAGGCTATTGATGCCCAAAATGTTGACATAGTTGTTCAACCCCAGGCATTCGGTGGATTCCAGCGCTTCTTCCGAGCCGATACCGAGCGATGCGAGCCAGTAGGGGATGCAGGTGGCGTTTCGGGGTCGAATATTCCATTTGTGGAAGCTGACATAAAGTGCGTGGATGACGGGCCAAAGGCCAAAGACGAAAATAATCAGAATAGCGGGCAGCAAGAACAAATAGGCAGTCAGCGTTTCCTTGCGTACTCGACCCTTTCGGCCTGCAAATAAGCCCCGTGGTGGAGCAGGAACGATGTCCATAGGATTCGGCTCACCTCCCTGTGATGTCTGACTGCTGGCAAACAATCTCTCCCCCCATCGGTCCAACCCGACCCACCTTCTCAGCGAGTACTTGCTCTCACCACAACACCTGGTGTGTGACCGGCATCAGGACACGAACGCTGGTTTTGTGTCTAGTGGGAGGTTGGAACACAGGCCAGCGCCCCATCGGTTCCGCAAATCGATTATAACAGAAAAACGGACCAGCGTCAAACGAGAGAGGCGTTTGGCCTTCCGATCGGGGAAGAATGATCCCTTTGCGGTTGCTTGCTGTGAGCCCGGTTTTGGAGTATAATGCAGAGCAACGACGCGAGATGATGCTTTTGTAGTAGGCATCACCGATGACCGTCGGGAGCTGTGGTACACTAGGTTCGGTGAGGGGGCACCGCCCCCCTATTTTTGTGGAGATGTAGATGTGACATGGGCTCAGAGAGAACCCTTCGCTTGTTGCTGCTTTCGGTACTGATCACCACCTTGGTTTTGGTGGCGTACGGGGCTGGTGTCGGTACGATGTGGCTCTTTACTCATGATCGATTGCCCAACAGTGACGAAGAGGCCGAATTTGGCCTGTTCTGGGAGGCATGGAATCTGGTGAAAGGGAACTATCTGGGCGATCTGCCCGATATGCAGCATCTGAGTTGGGGGGCCGTCCGGGGAGCATTGGCTACGTTGGACGATCCCCACACTACCTTTCTGGAGCCGCAGCCCCGTCAGTTGGAAAAAGAACGGTTGGAGGGCAAATTCGGCGGGATCGGAGCGTATGTCTCCCAAGACGAGGAGGGCCGCATCCTGCTTGATCCCATGCCCGACCTGCCGGCTGAGCAAGCGGGCGTCCAAAAGGATGATGTTCTTATTCGAGTGGACGATACCGACATCACCCCTGAAATGACCCTCGACGAGGTGATAACCCTGGTCAAGGGTGAGGTGGGGACCGTGGTGCGCCTGGCCCTAACGCGGGAGGGTGCCACCGAGCCGATTGTGGTCGACATCAAGCGCCAGGAAATTCCCACTCCTTCGGTCGAGTGGCGTATGCTGGAAGAGGCCGAGGGGTTGGGCTATATCCGCATCACCATTTTTGGTGGGCGAACCCGTGTTGAGCTGCGAGAAGGCTTGAGCGAGTTGCAGGCTCAGGGGATGGATCGCTTGATCCTCGACCTGCGGGGCAATGGGGGCGGTTTTCTCGACGCGGCTGTGGATGTGGCCAGTGAGTTTCTAAGCGATGGCATCGTCCTGTATCAGATTTCCAAGGAGGAGGCCGAGCAGGCCTTCAAGGTCAGGAATGGCGGGCGATTTACCGCCGGGCCTCTGGTGCTGCTCGTCGATGGGGGAACTGCCAGCGCGTCCGAGATCGTGGCAGGCGCCCTGCAAGACCGGGACCGAGCCCCCCTCATCGGCGAAAGGACTTATGGCAAAGGGTCGGTTCAATCGGTGTTCGATCTCAGCGATGGCTCGTCGGTCCATGTGACCTCAGCCCGCTGGTTGACACCCAGTCGCCGCCTTATCGATGGGGATGGTCTCACGCCTGATGTGGAGGTCGGCATCACGGACGAGGATCGAAACGAGGGGCGGGATCCGCAATTGGAAAGAGCCATTGACGATATCGTCCATGGCCAATAGTACAAAATCGTGGGAGTGAGTGGTATGTCAAATTCAAACGGCTGCAAGGTAGCCTTGTTGGTTGCCATCGTGGCTCTTTTTGCCGGGGCGATGGGCTTTGCCTCGGGATTCGCCTCGCATGCGATTTGGGTCGCCGTCGAGGACAATCCGTTCAGCGAGGTCCAAGGGGCCCCTTCCGCCATCCCGGAGGCTATCGAAGGGATTCCCGACACCGAGCCCGAGGCTCAGGCCACCCTTCCGTCTACCCCGGTGCCAACTGTCGAGATTCCGCCCGCCACCGGCGAAGCGTTTGATCTATTTTGGGAAGCCTGGAGCCTGATCCAACAGGATTACTATGGCGATCTACCCTCTGAAGAGGATATGATCCATGGCGCCATCCGAGGCGCCGTTGAGACGGTAGGCGATCCCTATACCGCCTTTGTCGATCCGGCTGCTGCCGAGCACCGACGGCAAACGGAGGGCGGCTCCTACGAAGGCATCGGCGCTATGGTGTCCATGGAAGACGGCCGCCTGGTGATCGTGGAGCCGTTCAGGGGGCAGCCCGCCGATCAGGCTGGGCTGTTGCCGGGTGACATCGTGCTTCAGGTCGACGAGACCCCCATCGAGGACATGAGCATTTATGAGGCCATCGCCCTGATCCTGGGACCGTCGGGCACCGAGGTGCGCCTGACGATCCTCCGCGAGGGTCAGGAAGCCTTTGAGGTGTCCGTCACCCGAGCCAGCATCGAAGTGCCGATGGTCGAATCCAGGATGCTGGAGGGCGATATTGCCTATGCCAGCCTCTTTAGTTTTGATGCCGACGCCACGGCCAAACTGGAGGAGGCTCTGGACGAGCTCCTTGCCCAATCGCCCCAAGGGTTGATCCTGGATCTGCGCGGCAATCCCGGCGGCTATTTGCACGAAGCCCTGTTGACTTCTGGCCTGTTTGTGGCCAAAGATGAATTGGTGATGATCGAGCGCACGAAAGAGGAGGAGTTGCTTCTTTATCCTCAGGACTATGGCTCAAGAGGGCCCATGGTGCCCGATCTGCCGATGGTGATCCTGGTGAACGGGGGATCGGCCAGCGCCTCGGAAATCGTCGCGGGTGCCTTGCAGGATATCGGCCGCGCGGTCCTCGTCGGCGAGACTACCTTTGGCAAAGGGTCGGTTCAGTTGATCCATGAACTGAGCAACGGCGCCGAACTGCGGGTGACCAAGGCCCGTTGGTACACCCCCAAGGATCGGGCCATCCACGGCGAGGGACTGGAACCCGATATCGCGGTCGAGTACACCCAGGAAGACGCGGACGCCGACCGGGACCCCCAACTCGAACGCGCCGTTGAGTACTTGCTCACAGGGGAATAACTGACTGTGGCCATCAAAGTCATTGCTACCAACCGCAAAGCGCGGCACGAATATCACCTGACCGAAGAGGTGGAAGCCGGCCTGGCCCTCAAGGGCACCGAAATCAAGTCGATCCGCGCCGGACGGGTCAGCCTGCAAGAGGGGTTTGTGACCTTTGAAGGGGGGGAGGCCTGGCTGGTCAACGTGCATATCGCTCCTTACGACCCTGCCAGCGGACAGAACCACGAACCTCGTCGCAGGCGCAAATTGCTGCTTCACCGGCGCGAGATCGAGCGATTGCAGGCCCACGCCCAGGAAAAGAGCTTTACCGTGGTGCCGATCCGATTGTATCTGAAGGATGGACGGGCCAAGGTCGAAATCGCCCTGGCCCGCGGCAAAAAGCTGTACGACAAGCGGCAGGATCTGGCCAAGCGCGATTCCAAGCGCCAGGTGGAACGAGCGCTGAAGGAGCGCGATCTGTGATCCGGACGTCGATGCCGCATCGATTCTGGGCGATAGGGTGGGCGGCTCTACTCCTCTTGTCGACTGGGATGCTATCGGCCTGCGGGTCGACGCCGGCGCCTGTATCCCAGATTACCGTGCAGCCCACTCAAGGGGCGGCGACGGCCGTTCCGGTGACTGACACAACAGCGCCTGCTCTTGCGGCGAGCCCCTCACCCGTGCCCAGCCCATCACCCACGGAGGCGCCGACGTCCACCCCAACCCCGGCCGTTCCCCCTACGCCTACACCGACTCCGACCTTGACGCCTGCTGCCTCGCTCCTGGCCTTTGAAAGCGACCGCGATGGAAACAGCGAGATCTATGTGCTGGACACGGTCACCGGTCAGGCCCTCAACCTGACCCGTCACCCGGCCGAGGATCGCGCCCCGGCCTGGCGACCCGATGGGCAGGCCCTGGCATTCGAGTCGCGCCGCGACGGCAACTGGGAGATCTATGTGCTGGATCTGGGGGATGGCTCCGTCAACCGGCTGACTCACAACCTGGCTTATGACGGCGCTCCGGCCTGGAGCCCTGACGGCGCCGAGATCGCCTTTGAAAGCTATCGCGACGGCAACCTGGAGATCTATGCTGTGGCTGTCACAGGCGAGGGTAAGGAACCCGGATTGCGCCGCATTACCGACGATGGCAGTGGCGCCTATGGCCCGGCCTGGAGCCCCGATGGCTCTCAGATCGCCTTTACGTCCTGGCGCGATAGCAACAAAGAGATCTATCTCTCGCCGGCGATGGGGGGCGAGGCCCGGAACCTCACTCAGAACCCGGCCGACGATGAGCAGCCCGCCTGGTCGCCGGAGGGCCGATCGCTCGCCTTTGTGTCCTGGCGCGATGTGGACGTGGCAACCGGAAACCGCAACGCCGAGATTTACCGGCTGGGGTTCGACGATGGGCAGGTGGATCGTCTGACGGACAACCCCTGGCCCGATGTGCAGCCTGCCTGGGACCAGGAGGGGCTGTTGGTGTGGTCGGCCTACGACCCTGGCGAACCGTTCGAGACTTACGATCCCTACCGGCCGGGTGAGTTCCATCTCTATCGCGCCTCGGCGGGCGCCCCGGAGGCGCTGCCCCGCGCCCCTCAAGGCCAGGATCGCTGCCCAGCGCCGGCGCCGGCGCCGGCCCGGGCCATCTCGCTGGCGGCGCTCGATCCCCTTTTGCCCGAGCCTCTCGTGCCTCCGACTCCTGATCCTGCTCTCGCGCCGGGTCACCTGGCCGAGATTGTGGAGGTGCCGAGCGTTCTTGCCAGCTTTGCCGACCAGCCTGTTCGGGTGAATGAGCTGGTGGCGCCGTCGTTGGTGGCCTGGCAGCAGGATGTGCTTCAGGCTTCGGGGTGGGACTTTCTGAACCAGACGTTGGGTTCGTGGCGGAACATCGATCAGGTGCGGAAAAAGGCGCTCTACACCTACGACTATGGCTATCTAAGCTGGCACAAAACGGGCCGGGCCCTGGATCTGGCCCTGGAATTCAAGGTCGATGGGGCCGATCAGATGGTCTTGACCCGCGAGGATCTGGGGTCCAACGTTTTTTGGCGGATCTATCTGCGCACCGCTCGGCAGGATGGCAGCCAAGGGGAGCCGCTCAAGGAGAACCGGTGGCGGCATTGGTGGCACATTGTGCCCGCCGAGGAACCGGAGGCCTATGCCGCCGGGGGCAAGCGATTGCCCATTCCCGGCGGTTACTATATTGACGTCACCGCCTTGGCCAAGCGTCACGGTTGGGAGCGCATTTCCTGTTATGCCATCGCGGGCGACTATCACTGGCTTACCGACAGCAATGGCACCGAATACTGGCACTACCAGCGGACCGACGGCTTGATCTGGTGGGAGGCCATGAGCCAGATCTATGAGCCGGAGGTGTTGGAAGAACATGTCGGCTGGGCAGCGAGCATGGAACACGCCCAGAGCGAGGAAATGGCCCGCAGTAAAGGGGTGCCCACCCCCGCACACTAAATCAACGTCCGGTCGATCGTTTGAGTGGGTCCGATCTTGAGCGCCTATTCCCAGTCCAGGCCGCGCGCCTCGGCGCGCTGCCGCATCCAATCGCGATAGGTGGGTGGCGGTGCGTTCAGCTCCCCTTCGGGCCGTCGCTTCAGGCTCAGCGCGCCGGTGGGGCAGTGGGTCACACACAGCCCGCAGCCCACACAGGCGCCCGTTTCCACCTGGCACAAATCTCCTACCACGGTCAGCGCCCCAAATGAACAGCGGGCCAGGCAATCGCCGCAGCCCACGCACAAGGTCTCGTCGACCACTGCCATCCAGTCGGCGCGGGCGATGGCCGTGGGCATGCTGAATTCGGCCACGGTTCGGATTACCCCGCAGCAACAGGTGCAGCAATTGCATATATAGTAGTGCCCGTCCTGATAGTTGCCGGGCGAATGCACCAGCCCCGCTTCTTCAGCCTCGTGCAACAGGCGAAAGGCCTCTTCCTTGGAGATGGCCTTCGTGGTGGGACTGTGATCGAATGCGTTCTCCACCGGAGCAAAGCTGAGACAGTTTTCCACCGGATGATCGCAGCCTTTGCCAATCAGCTTTTGCTGCACCCGGCATATGCAGTCGCGGACCCCCCATGCCTTGGCGCTGTTGAGCAGGTCAGCAGCCCGTTCGTAGGGATAGATCTCGATGCCTGCCGGAATGGCTTCTTCGACCGGGATCACGCGATGCACCGGGGGGGACTGGCGAGCTATGCCCCCTTGGGTTTCCTGGTAGTATTGTTCGAACAACCAGGCCAATTCCCGATCCATGCGGGGCAGTTGCTCTTCGTAAAAGCCGACCACAAAGGGCATCAGGCGAAAGGCCATCTGCCGCTCGTGACGACCCGCATAGATCAGGCCCTTGCGGGCCATGGCTTTCAGGATCGAGTAGGCGGCTGCACGCTCCATGCCTGCCCGTGCGGCAATCGCGTCAGCCGGTTCCCACGTGGGGTGCATGACCGAGGCCAAGGTCGCCTCCTCGGGTTGGAAGATCTTGGCCAAAAGCTGCAATTCTACGCCGCTCACGGTGGATGGAAAGCCATTGGGCAGGGCATCCAACACCAGGGCCAAACGCCGGTACACGTCATGGTCCATGACTTGCACCTCCTCTCTCCCTTTTTTATTCTGGGGGGTTATTTTCCAGGCTGAAGGCAGTAGCCCACGCCCCGTACGGTCTGGATCACGGCCGGGCAGCGAGACTCTTCTCCCAATTGGTTACGGAGATGGGCGATGTGGACATCGAGGGTGCGCTTGGTGTGGCCATCTTGCGATTCCCATACTTTGCGGCACAGTTCGTCTCGTGATACCACCTGTCCTGCACTGGCCATCAAAATTGCCAGGATCTGGCTGCCCAGGGGCCGAAGCTGGAGAACCGTATTGCCCATTTGCAGCCGTCGCGACTCGGTGTCGAGGGCCATATCGGCTACGCGGACCATTTTGGGCGCGTGGTTGATCAACGTCGCGTTGATCAGATCGACTAGGTCTGCTTCTCGATAGGGTGAGGTGATCTCTACGTCCACCAGATCGGGAACAGATTGTTGACTTCGGACGATGGCCACGATCGGCATGTCAAAGCGCTGTTTGAGCCGAAAAACAGAGCGGGCTCCCCCGGTGGGGGGCAGGTCGAGGATGATCAGAGAAGGGTCGACGTTCAGTTGAAGTGCCTGGCTGGCGCTGGGTACCCAGCGGATCAAAAACTGTTCACCGTTCGGAGCATCCCTTAGTCGGTTTACCAAGAACTGGCTTCGAGTAATCACGATCAGTACGTAAGGATCCATTGGGTTTACCAATCAGCCTTTGCCCTGGGCGAAAGAGACCACAACACACCCGTCTATTATAATCGGAGGAAGGCGGGGTGTCAATCTACCCGCACATGCGGTGGTGATGTGAAAAATGCCACTAGGGATTGTGGTTTTTTGGAACCGAACCACAAGGAACAGTAGGAGCCCGAAAAACGCTGGCGCGGTTTTCGGGTTCCTAAAAATCTATAAAATTAATCTTTTTGCCCCCGAAATAGATAGAATGTTTATGAATTCACTCTTTTCGTGGGTTGTGCCTAGCACAGGCCTGCGGAGTGTGCCTAGAGGCGAAGGTAATTCACATCCGCACACAACCAGAGATGTGACCGGTATTGGCAATCTCACTGGCGAGATCGATCAGGGGGGTGGGCTGTTGTTCCCAACCATTGGCTGCTTTGCAGGTGAGTTCCTGGCGCTCGGGACAGTGGCGGCATTGGTTGTGTAACCATAGTATGGCCCGGCTGAGCCTGGAATAGATCAGTGATAGGTCTTCGCCCTCTTCTTCCTCGGCGTCGCCCATCTCTTCGATGCTGCTGGATTCTGCCAGCATGTGGGCCAACTGCCCCTGGGCAAACAATGCCTCGGCGCTGCCTGTCCCCTCTTCCGTTATCGTGGGGCTGTCGGGCAGATTCTGCCACATCTCCAACAGTTCGTCGTAGAAACTGGGATCGATTTCATGCGAGGGTACAGACAGATCCTCCCCTCGTTCGGGCCAGAGCATCATGCTCAAGGCAATCACCGCGCTGAAACCGGCAACAGGAGGAGGAAGGGCGTCTGTCTCTAGCACATCTCTCAACGCCTCGGGAGACCACATATCCACGGGGAAGGGCAGCGTTGGCCCTCGTTGCATTTTTGCCCAGATCTGCATCGCGGCCTGGGCCTGTTCAGGGAACTCGTTCAAGAGATCGATCACAGCCCGGGCGATCTTGACCAGCTTTGGACTGCCTACCTTGCGGCCCGTTGGCTCCGGAGGCAGGTTGCCCTCCAGCACCATAGCCAGGAATTCCAGAGGGTCTTCCAACACCTGGCTGGGTACGCCATCAAGGCGCAGCAGATCATCGATCTTTTCAAGCACTGTCATCAGCGAAGACAGGTATGTCGTCTTGGCCAATTCCTCGACGAGTGGCCACCAAATCCGGGGTTCCACAAAGCCGAGATTATAGTCGTCGCCGTGCACCGGCAAGAAGCGATCGTCAGACAAGAAGACAGTGTTGGCCAGAAACATGGTGGCCTCGAATAGCACGAATTTATACTCTTCGGCGTCGTCAAATTCCAACTCGTCGTCAAGCTCGTCCCATGGATCGAATTCGTCCCAATTGCCAAACTCGTCCCAACCGTCAAAAAACCCAGAATTCTGCCTTTTCATGATCTACCTCTTTCACTCTTCCGCCTATGAAACATAGATGGGATTCGACCAGATCCAGCCACGCCA
>CAZNQW010000081.1:11583-15370 GCA_964575225.1 uncultured Anaerolineaceae bacterium
TGCGTGTTTACGCCGCGAAACAAGTACTCGTAGGGTTGCACTTGACGACTGAGCGGCCCCAGGTGATAGGTCCCGGCATGGGCATCGGAACCGCCTAGAGCGGCGACCGGTCGTGATTGTAGCAGCTCGTCCCATTTGGCCAACGTCTCGGAAAAAGGGCCCAAGCCGGCCAGGTCGGGAAAAAAGGCATAGAGGATAGCGCTGGCCCGGCCTTTGATCCGTGCCTTGAACTCGGACATATAGTTCCACAGTTCGATCCCGGCATAGCCTTCCACGTCCCAATCGCGCCAGGAGATGTTGGGCTCGTGCAGAAACTCGGGCGCGTCGCGCTCATAGGGATGGGCCAGAAAGGTAAACCCACCCTGGGCCGAAACGGCATCGATGACGGCTTGGGGATCGGCGGCATGGGGAGCCACATCCTCGCGGATCTGGAAACAGAGGAGGTGGCTGGACTGCGGTTTCCGTTTTGGGTCGTGAACCTCTTCGCCCACCAGGACCAACGTCCGCTCAATCCAACCTTCGTGCTGGGGCAAAAACCGATTGTGGTCGGTGATGACGATAAAATCCAGGCCTGCCTCGGCGGCGATGCGCCCCACCTCCTCATGACTGGCGGCGCCATCGGAACTGGTGGTGTGGATATGCAGGTTGCCCCGCAGACCATGGTATTGGCGTTCTCCCATTTGCACAGTGTAGGTCATCGTCATCTCTCCTCGGTTGCGGTTTTTATTATAGCACAGCCCTGCTTTGAGCACAACGCCGATGGGTCCAATATTTGCCTTTTCGCGCATTTGCCTTACAATGGCCAGGGGCAGAAATCGCCACCTGCTCCGAAGGGGTTGGGATAGGGCAATGGCAAAACAGACATCAACGAGCGACTCGGGACGGCAGATCAGACTGGACGATGGCCGGCTGCTGGGATTGGCGGAATACGGTGACCTGGCAGGCAAGCCTATCTTCTTCTGTCACGGCACCCCTAGCTCGCGACTCGTGCATCCGGACGCGTCGATCACCGCCGAGATGGGGGTGCGCCTTATCGCCCTGGATCGCCCGGGCTGCGGCCTGTCCGATTTTCAGCGTAATCGCCGTTTTCTGGATTGGCCGGATGATGTGGCCGAGGTCGCCGATCGGCTTGGGCTGGACCGTTTTGGCATGGTGGGCGTGTCGGGTGGGGGGCCCTACGTGGCTGCCTGCGCCTTCAAGATCCCGGAGCGCCTGACCGCAGCGGTCATGGTGGGTTGTGTGGGCCCTTCCGACGTGCCTGGCGTGATGGAGGGCATGCCGGCCATCCGAAGGGTGGGCGCCCTGCTGGGTCGAGTTGCGCCTGGGTTGCTGCGTCCCCTGCTGTGGTGGTTTCAAAATCCCCATCGCAATCTGGAGCGATTCGTGGCGAGCTACACTGCCCACAACCTCGAACCGGACCGGGCGCTGTTTGCCCAGCCCGAATTCATGAATATGTTGAAAGCCAGCTATGTCGAGTCAACTCGGTCGGGCGTGAGGGGATTTGCCTGGGAAGTGCGCCTGGTGTCCCGCCCGTGGGGGTTCCGCCTGCAGGACATCTCCATGGATGTCCATCTCTGGCACGGGGAACGGGATACCAGTACGCCTCCGGCGATGGCCCGCTACATGGCCGAGGTGATGCCCAACGCTCATCTCACCATGTTTCCTCACGAGGGCCATCTGCTGATATTCACTCGCTGGCGCGAGATCTTGGAGCTTGTGAATGGAGCCGGCCAATGAGCGACACTGGCCAAACTCCCGTCGCAATGCCAATGATGACTGCCCTGCCCTGCAACAAGGGCAGTCGGAGAAAAAGAAATCAATTCTGGAGGTTTTTCTGTTGATTACCGAAGCAGCCGTACGCAAAGCATTGGAAGGGGTCATGGACCCCGAGTTGCACCGCAGCCTGATCGACTTGGGCATGGTGCGTGAGGTAAAGGTGGAAGGCGGGCAGGTCCAGGTCACGCTGGCCCTGACGACGATGGGCTGCCCTCTCAAGGGGCAGATTTCAGCCGACGTGGAGAATGCCGTCCGCGCCTTGGAAGGTGTCCAAGAGGTGGCGGTGCTTTTGACCGAGATGACGGCCGAGGAGAAAAAGCGGGCGGGCATTGGCGTGCCAGGGCCCGAAAAGGGGGCGGCCGAAGACCTGAACGATATCCGCCACGTAATTGCCGTGATGAGCGGCAAGGGGGGTGTGGGCAAGTCGCTGGTGAGCGGCCTGTTGGCTGTGACCTTGCGAAACAAGGGCTACCGGGTGGGTGTGTTGGATGCCGACATCACCGGGCCGAGCATCCCCAAGATGTTCCTGCCCAATGGCGCCAGGTTGGGAGTGAGTCCCCTGGGCCCTGTGCCGCCGGAGAGCAAGACGGGCGTCAAAATCATGTCCATCAACCTGCTCTTGGACCAGGAGGATATGGCCGTCATCTGGCGCGGACCTCTGGTTGCCGGAGCCATCAAGCAGTTCTGGGGCGATATCTACTGGGGCGCCCTGGATTATCTGATCGTGGACCTGCCGCCGGGCACGTCGGACGCTGCGCTCACGGTGCTCCAATCGCTGCCCATTTCGGGCATCGTGTTGGTCAGTTCGCCGCAGGGCCTGGCTGGCATGGTGGTTCGCAAGGCGGCGAACATGGTCGAGCAGATGCAGGCGCCCATGTTGGGCCTGATCGAGAACATGAGCTACTTTGAATGCCCTGACACCGGCAAGCGGTACGAGATCTTTGGGCCCAGCCATGCAGAGCAGACGGCCAAGAGCATCGGCATCCCCTTCCTGGGAAGCCTGCCCATCGATCCCGAAATCGCCCGCCTGTGCGACGCCGGGCGCGTCGAGGAGGTGCCGACCGAGGTCTTTGAGCCGATAGCTCAGGCGTTGGTCGAGCGTGCGCCCGAAGCCAGGCGCTCCCTTTTCCTGAAGGTCTGAGCCGTGTCCTCGTCGAGCCCGCTTCCGCCAGCACCCCAGGGCGACCAGCCGGTCGCCCTGGCGCCGCAGGTGGTTTCGTACCGGCCCATCGGTGTCATCCATAGCCCCTTTTCATGCGTCGAGAATGTGCCCATCCAGCCCGTGGCGGCGGTGGGTGTGCGGGGCGTCGTCGAAGTGTGGCCCGAGTTTGTAGGAGGCCTGCAGGATCTGGCCGGCTTTTCGCACATTATGCTGCTGTACCACTTTCATTGTGTGACCCAGACCCGGATGACCGTGATCCCCTTCATGGATCGCGAGCCTCGGGGCGTGTTTGCTACCCGGGCGCCGGTGCGCCCCAATCCCATCGGCCTGTCGGTAGTCCGATTGCTGAGTGTGGAAGACAACCGGCTGCACATCGAGGGCGTGGATGTGGTGGATGGGACGCCGCTGTTGGACATCAAGCCCTACGCCGCCGAATTCGATCACCATCCCGCCGAACGGATCGGCTGGCTGGAGCGGACGCGGGGGCAGGTGCAGAACACCCGTTCGGACGATCGCTTTGTTTCCAAGTGATCGGCCTGGGGTGAGCGCCGTGCCCGCTGAACTGAGGCGAGTCAATTCAAAGGAAAAAGAGTTCGGATGATGTTTCGATCAAATCGTGGGGGGTGGATCATCGGGGGTGTGGTGGCAGTGGCCATCTTTGTGCTGCTGGCTGCCATCAGTGGCCGTTCGACCCCCGGATCTGCCCTCCCCGAACTGGCCGCGGGCGAAAGCGAGACCCTGCGAGCCCAAGTGCTAGAGGTACTTGAGCAGGGCACCGTCGATCAGGGCGAGTTTGAGCAGCCCTACCAAATCCTTCGCCTGCGCATCACGGAAGGCCCGGCCCGGGGG
>CAZNQW010000082.1:0-11565 GCA_964575225.1 uncultured Anaerolineaceae bacterium
CCGAAATCAATACCAAGGCGCTGACCCACGTCGATCCGGCCCGCCAGGCCCGGGCGCAAGCCGCCCGACGTCCCATCCGCGAACGGTTCATGGAGCGGGCCGCCAAAAAGGAACTCAAATGGTCCACCACCGCCTTTCCCACCCAGGCCTTTGCCCAGGATGCCGAGATGTCGCTCCACGAATTTGAGGATTTTGTCTATAGCGCCGCACTCCTCCACGAGCCGGACCCCATCGCTGCCTGGCGCGCCTTTGCCCAAGAGCAACAACGGCTGATCGACTGGCTATCTGGCAAGGAGCGGGTGCGCCTGATCGCTCCCGATACCGACCTGACCCTTTCGGTAAAAGGTCGCACCTGGTTCAATTCGTGCGGACACGAAAACTTTCCCGATGGCGAAATCGCCACCGGTCCCGTCGAGGACAGCGCCCAGGGCCATGTCCGCTTTACCTTTCCCGCCTGCAAAGCGGGCCGGGAGGTTGAAGACGTGCGCCTGTGGTTCGAAAACGGCAAGCTCGTCCAGGCCACCGCCGCCAAGAACCAGGCCTATCTGGAAGCCATGATCGACACCGATCCAGGGGCGCGCTACCTGGGCGAGTTTGCTTTTGGCACCAACCGGGGGATCCAGCGCTTTACCAAGAACATCCTGTTCGATGAAAAGATCGGCGGCACGGTCCACATGGCCCTGGGCAGCGGCTATGCCGAGACCGGCAGTGTAAATCGCTCGGCGATCCATTGGGACATGATCTGCGATCTGCGCCAGGGTGGGCAGGTTTGGGTCGACGACGTGCTCTTTGTCCAGGATGGCCAGTTCATGATCTAGCCAACACCGCCTCTTTCAAAAGCACATTCCCCACATCCAACCTGGCTTACCTCTTGGACACAGGCACCCTGCTGGATGGCGCGCCCGGATGTCGCGGCTTTGGGAACCAGTCCAAGGCCGACAACGTCCATAGATTGGAGGGAGCGTCGGTCTATCGTGGGCCGACCGTGGGGTTTGCATCTGTCGAGAATCACGCATCCTGCATCAATCGAACGTACAATAGGGGCATCACAAGCGGTAAGGAGAGCCTGATGCGAGTTTGTGTGGGGCGCCGCTGGGGATGGATCATCCTGGCGGCCTTGTTCCTTGTCCTGTTGGCAACGGCCCTGGTCGTCTATTTTTGGCTACTAGCCGACCTGCCTGCCCTGGACGATCTCTACAGCTATACCGCAGCACCCAGCAGCAAGGTCTATGACCGCTATGGGCGGCTCCTCTTCGAGTTCCCTCCGCCGCACAGCGGTCGTCACTCGCCCGTCGCCCTGGACGAAATGCCCGAAGCGCTGCGACAGGCCCTCATCGCCACCGAGGACGCGACCTTTTACCAAAACCCCGGCGTCGATGGATGGGCCATTCTCCGCGCCGCGTGGATTAACGTGCGGGGCGGAGAGATCCTTTCCGGTGGCAGCACCCTGACCCAGCAACTGGCCCGGAACCTGCTCATGAGTCCCGACGAGCGGTATCAGCAAACGCTGACCCGCAAGCTGCGCGAAGCCATCCTGGCCTGGCGCATCTCCCGAAATTATTCCAAGGACCAGATCCTGGAACTCTACCTGAACGAGATCTACTTTGGCAATCTGGCCTATGGCGTGGAGGCAGCCGCCCAGGCCTACTTTGGCAAGAACGTCCGCGACCTGGATCTGGCGGAATGCGCCCTGTTGGCCGGCCTGCCCCAATCGCCGGTCTACTATAACCCCCTCGAGAACCTGGAGCAGGCCAAAGCCCGGCAGGCCGTGGTCCTGGATCTGATGGTCAGGCATGGCTACTTGGAGCCCCGCGAGGCGCAACAGGCCAGGAACGAACCCCTCTATTTTGCCGCTGCGCCCATCGAGATCCACGCCCCCCACTTTGTGATGTACGTGCGAGCTCAGTTGGAGGAAAAACTGGGGCTGGCCCGGCTGGAACAAGGCGGGCTGGAGATCTATACCACCCTGGACCTGGACCTGAACGAAACGGCCCGCGACCTAGTCCGCCAACGGCTGACGCGGCTGGCCCAGTGCGACGGGCAGCGGACCGATTGCCCTCCTGGCGGCCACAACGTCCGTAACGCCGCCCTGGTGGCCCTGGACCCCTCGACCGGTGAGATCCTGGCCATGCTCGGCAGCCCCGACTATTTCTCGGCCGACATCAACGGGGCCGTGAACGGCACCACCTCTCTGCGTCAGCCGGGCTCTTCCATCAAGCCCATCACCTACGCCGCCGCCTTTGAAAAAGGCACCGTGACGCCGGCGACCATGATGCTCGACGTGCGCACCTCGTTCGTCACCAAAGAGGGCAGCCCCTACGTGCCTCTGAACTACGATCTCTTGTTTCGCGGGCCGGTACGCCTGCGCGAAGCCCTGGCCTCGTCCTACAACTTGATCGCCGTCAAGGTTCTCGATACCATCGGCCCCGAGGCCATGACCAACCTGGCCCGGCGCATGGGCATCACCACCCTGGATGACCCCAATCGGTTGGGTCTGGCGGTGACTCTGGGGGGCGGCGAGGTCCGGCTGCTGGAGCTGACCACCGCCTATGCCTCCTTTGCCAACGGGGGCCTGGCCGTCGAACCTGTGGCCATTCTGCGCGTTCAAGACGCGGAGGGCCACGTCCTCATGGCCGCTCCCAGCCCGGCGATCCGCAAGGAACAGGGCCGCAAGCGCGTCCTCGACGAGCGGGTAGCTTACCTCATCACCGATATCTTGAGCGACAACACCGCCCGCATTCCGGGCTTTGGCGAGACGAGTGTCCTGGCCCTCAGCCGGCCGGCAGCCGTCAAAACCGGGACCACCACCGACTTTCGCGACAACTGGACTGTGGGCTACACGCCCCAGATGGTCGTCGGCGTGTGGGCGGGCAATGCCGACAACCAATCCATGCGCGAAATTTCGGGGGTCAGCGGCGCGGCCCCCATCTGGCATGATTTCATGGAGACGGCCCTTCGCGGCCAACCCGCCCTCGCCTTCGCGCCTGCCGAGGGCCTGGTGAAGGTCGAGGTCTGTGCCCTGTCGGGATTGTTGCCGGAACCCGACTGCCCCCATCGCATCACCGAAGAGTTCCTGCCCGGTACCGAGCCGACGGCGACTTGCACAATGCACCAGCGCATCGCCCTGGATCGGGCCACCGGCCTGCGCGCCACAGACGACACGCCCCCCGAACGGGTGGTCGAACGGGTCTATACCATCCTCCCACCCGAAGCCCAACAGTGGGCCCGGGAAAATGGACTGCCAGAGCCGCCACCCCTTCTGGTGGCCCAGGCCGAACCTAAAGACCCCACAGACACCCGGGGGAATCGCGCATTGAGACTGAGCCAACCCGACGAGGGCGCCGTCTATCGCCTGGATCCCGGGTTGGCCCACGAGGCGCAACGCATCCAGGTATCGGCCCTGACCACCAGTAGCCCCCCTCTGGCCGAGTTGACGCTGGAAGTGGACGGCCAAGTGCTCGCCCGGTTTACCTCTCCGCCTTTTCAGACCTACTGGCAGTTGGAGGCCGGCCCTCACGTCTTTGTCGCCCGGGCGATGGACCACAGCGGCAACGAGTTTGTCAGCGAGCAGGTGCGGGTGCAGGTGCAGGAATAGCAACCCTTGTCAACCGCCATCAGTAGCGGTTGGCCCAAGGCGTATTCAGAATTTGGACGGAAGAGAAGGATAGAACCATGAACACAAACCGATCGACACAACGAATTCTTTCCATTTTGGTGTTGGTGTCCCTGTTGATAGGCGCTTGCGTGCCTTTCAGCCCGGAAGCCTCTCCCATCGCCGGGGAGTCGCCCACACCCCTGGGGCCCACCCTACCACCGCCCCCCACCATGACGCCCATGCCCCTCCCGGCGCCGCGACTGCTGTATCGCACGCCTTTGCCGGGAGAGGAACTGGCCCTGGACGCACCCATTACCCTGACCTTCGACCAGCCCATGGATCAGGCCAGCGTGGAAGCGGCGTGGGCCATTTCGCCCACCGTCGAGGGTAGCTTTGACTGGGTCGACGATCGGTCTTGTCGTTTTATCCCGTCCCAGGAGTCGGGAGCAGGCCTGGAACGGGGCCAACGCTATGAGGTGACCATTGCCGAGACGGCCAAGAACAATGAAGGCTTGGCCCTGGAAGAGCCCGCCGTCTTTGATTTCAGCACCGTCGGCTACCTGATCGTGAGCCAGGTGATGCCGACGCCCGATAGCGACGAACTGAACCCCGACACGACGGTGACGGTGGTCTTTAACCGCCCCGTCGTGCCCCTCACTGCCATCAGCAGCCAGGGTGAGCTGCCCGCGCCACTGACTTTTATGCCCCCCGTGCAGGGCAAGGGGGAGTGGCTCAATACGTCGATCTATCTCTTCCGCCCCGAGGAGGGATTCCTGCCCGCCACCCACTACAAGGCTCGCGTGGCATCGGGCCTGGTGGATACGACCGGGGCCATTCTGGCAGAGGACTATGAATGGGAGTTCACCACCATCCAGCCCGCGATCCTGGAGGTCCGCCCGCCGAGTGGCTTCAAGTACGTGGGCCCCACCGACGTGATCAGTGTGACCTTTAATCAACCCATGGATCACGCTTCGGTCCAAACTCACTTTTCCCTTGAGGTGAACGAAGAGCCCGTCGCCGGTACGTTCCGGTGGGAGGGGGGCGGTAAACCGACCTCACCCGAAACGATGATCTTTGTGCCCGATGACCCTCTGCCCCGCGATGCCGAAGGCAGCGTCAAGGTCGAGGCTGACGTGCGCGCCCGCCAGGGCACCATGGGCACAACCAGCGCCAAGGCCTGGGAATTTTCCACGGTGAAACAGCCGGGGATCGTCAGCACCTCGCCGCGCAACGGACAGACAGGCGTGGAGGTGGGCAGCGGCTATCGCATCCTGTTTGCCAGTCCCATGGAAACCAAGGGCTTTACGGACCATCTGACCATCAGTCCCCAGGTGACCAACGTCTATACCTACTGGTCGGAATATGATACAGATCTGCGCATCCAGTTCGACCAGGACCCAGCCACATCCTACGACATCACCATCGGAGCCGAGGCAGTGGACAAGTACGGCGGTAAGCTGGGGGAAGCCGAGCGCGTCCGGTTCACCACGGGCGACCTGGCCCCCTACGCGGCGCTCAACACCGATGGCCGGCTGGGCACGTTTAGCACCTACACCGATACGGTCCTGTATGCCACCCACCGCAACATCTCCCAGCTCGAGGTGAGCCTCTACCAGATGAGCCTTCAGAGCTTTAATCGCCTGAACAGCGATTGGGTGCTGTGGGAAAAGTTCACACCGGCCAAGGATACCCTGATCCGCCAGTGGACCCAAAAGGTACAAGGGCAAAAGAACAAGGCCGCCCTGGCTCGCCTGGAGCTGGTCGATGGACAGGGAAACGCTCTGCCCCCCGGCCTCTACTATGTGGAACTTCACGCGCCCGAAGTGAAAGGACTGCCCGGGGAGCAGCCTTCCCGCTACATGTTTGTCAAGTCGGGCCTGAACCTCACCCTGAAGCAGACTCGCACAGAGGCGCTGGTTTGGGCCACCGATCTCTCCAGCGGACAGCCGGTGCCCAAGCTGCCCGTCACCCTATACACCGACCAAGACTCGGCGGTCGCCAAGGGCGCGACCGATGCCGATGGCCTGTTCCTGACCGAGGACCTTTCTCTGGACGATCTATGGCGCCCCTTCTTTGCCATGACCGGCGAGCCGGGTTCTCAGGATTTTGGCATTGCCTACAATGGTTGGGACGAGGGTATCGGCCCCTGGAATTTCGAAATCTTTTCCGAGTTCTGGGGTTCCAAGTATCAGGGCTACCTGTACACCGACCGGCCCATCTACCGACCCGGCCAAACGGTCTATTTCAAGGGCATCGTCCGCGCCGATGACGACGCGCGCTACAGCCTGCCTGACGAGATCAAATCGGTGGACGTGCGGGTGGGCGATCCCCAGGGTAACGAGCTCTACAAAGAAAACCTGGCTCTGAGCGACATGGGAACCCTCTTTGACGAGATGGTTCTGAGTGAAGAAGCCCCTCTGGGCACCTACTTTCTCGAAATCCAATACCCGGACCAAGATCTGTACGTCAGCACCAGCTTTCAGGTGGCCGAGTATCGAAAGCCCGAGTTCCAGATCTCGGTGACCACCGACCGGCCCGCCTACCGCAACGGCGATACCATCAAGGTGGCCGCCGAAGCCACCTACTACTTTGGAGGAGCGGTGGCCAATGCCGCCGTCCACTGGAGCGTCCTCAGCAGTGACTATTGGATGCAGTACGAATGTCCCAGAGGCCAAACCTGCCCCAACTACAGTTGGACCGACTATGAGTGGGGCAGCTATGCCGACGAAGAGATGTACGGCAGCTATGGGCGCCTCATCGCCCAGGGCGATGCCGAGACGGACGAGCAAGGCCGCGTCACCTTCAAGGTGCCCGCCGACATCGCCCAGGAGATCCGAAGCAAACGGTTTACCATTGAAGCGACGGTGACCGACATCAACAACCAGAGCGCCAGCAGCCGCACCGAAGCCGTCGTCCACAAGGGTGAGTTCTATGTGGGCATCGCCCCGCGGGGCTATCTGACCGAGGTGGGCGAAGAAAAACAGGTGGACATCCTGACCGTCGATTGGGATGGCAACCCAATGGCTGCCGGCAAACTCTCGGTCATCTTTATGGAACACGAGTGGTACAGCGCCCGCCGCCAGGCCGAAGACGGCCAGTTTTACTGGGATTGGGTGTCGCGCGACACGCCCGTGTACACCACCACAGTGACCACAGGCGCCGATGGAAAGGCCACGGCGGCCTTTACGCCCCAAAAGGCGGGTAGCTATCGAGTCCGCGCCATGGGCCGCGACCAGTACGAGAACGAAATCCGGGCCAGCGCCTACTTCTGGGTGTGGGGCGGCAGCGACTATGTCACCTGGCGCCGAGAAAGCAACAACCGCATCGAGCTCATCGCCGACAAGGACGAATACCAGGTGGGCGACATCGCCGAGATCCTCGTCCCGTCGCCCTACACCGGCACCGTCCAGGCGCTGGTGACGGTCGAACGGGGACACCTAATCGAGACGGAGGTGCGCGAGTTTGACAGCAACAGCGAGGTGTTGCGCGTGCCCATCACCGAGGAACACGTGCCCAACGCCTTTGTCTCGGTAATCATCGTGCAGGGCGCCGAGCAAGCGCCCGACGGGTTGGCCACGTTCAAGATGGGCGTCGCCAAGTTGCCGGTGTCGGTCGAATCCAAAGAACTCGAAATCACCCTGACGCCCGACAAACCCATCGAGGGCGGGGAACACTATGGTCCCCGCCAGACGGCCACCTACGACGTGCTGGTGACAGATCGCGAAGGCCAACCGGTCGAGGCCGAACTCTCGCTGCGCTTGGCCGATCTGGCCGTGTTGGCCCTGGCCGACGAAGTCGGCCCTTCTTTGGTCGAGCAGTTCTGGCGAGAGCGGGGCCTGGGCGTCAAGACCAGTTCTTCCCTCGTCGTGGCTATGGAGGCCTTTAACCACGAGCTGGCTCCCGGCGCCAAAGGCGGCGGCGGCGCGGAAGGCGCCGATGGTCTGGTGCGCAGCCAATTCGCCGATACGGCCTTCTGGGATCCCGTGGTCCGCACCGACAAGGACGGCAAAGCCAAGGTCGAGGTCCAACTTCCCGACAACCTGACCACCTGGCGCATGCAGGCGCGGGGGATCACCGCCGACACTCGGGTGGGCCGCACCGATGTGGACGTGATCAGCGCCCTCGATCTGATGGTACGCCCGCTGCTGCCGCGCTTCTTTGTGGTGGGCGACCAGGCCGAGATCGCCACCATCATCCACAACAACACCGCCGATGCCCTGGCTGTGCAGGTGAACATCAGCGCTCAGGGGCTGACCCTGCAAGACCAGGCCAGTCAAACGGTCCAGGTGGCCGCCCACGACACAGCCAAGGTCACCTGGCCGGTGGAGGCGTTGTCGGGCGAGGAGACCAAGATACGGATGTGGGCCTCGGCCGGCGATCTGTACGACGGCCGCGAGGACACACTGCCGGTCTATCGCTATTCGACGCCCGAGGTGGTAGCCACCGCCGGGCAGATCCCGGAACCGGGGATGCGGCAGGAGATCGTCCAACTGCCCTCCGTCTACGATCCCAAGCAGGGAGAGTTGACGGTCAAGGTCGATGGCTCGCTGACGGCGGCCACCCAGGACGCACTGAGCTACCTGGAACAGTATCCCTACGAATGCGTGGAGCAGACGGTCAGCCGCTTTCTGCCCAACGTGCTCACCTGGCAGGCATTGGACGAGATGGGCATCGAGCGACCAGAGCTGCGCCAAAAGCTGGCGCAGATGGTGGGCGTGGCGCTCCAAAAGATCTATAACCAGCAGCACTATGACGGCGGCTGGGGTTGGTGGGTGGGCGACAAAAGCGATACCTATCTGACCGCCTATGTGCTCCAGGGCATGGTCCAGGCCCACCGCGCCGGCTTTGTCGTCGACGAACGGGTCATGACCCGCGCCTATGAATTCCTGGGCAACGAGACCCCCTCAGTCGCCCGGGTGAACAGCCACTGGGAGGCCAATCGACTGGCCTATCAGCTTTACGTCCTGGCCGAGTATGCCCAAGCCTTTGACCAGGAAGGGAGCGGCCAACTGGGCATCGCCGTCCGGCTCTTTGACAAACGCCACCTGCTGAGCCAATACGGCCGGGCCACACTGGCCGTCGCCCTGAGCCTGCTGGAGCCCGACGAACCGGATCGGGTGCATACCCTGCTGAGCGATCTGACCGGTAGCGCTATTCTCAGCGCCACCGGCGCCCACTGGGAAGAGGGCCAGCCCGACTATCGGAACATGAATACCGACATCCGCACGACCGCCATCGTCCTGTGGGCTCAGGCTCGTCTGGAGCCGGACAACGACCTGCTGCCCAACACCGTCCGCTGGCTGATGGCCATGCGCAAACAGGATTTCTGGGAATCCACCCAGACCACGGCCTGGTCGCTCATGGGGCTGGTCGAGTATATGCGAGCCAGCGGCGAACTCGAGGGTGATTTCAGCTATGCCCTCTATCTCAACGGTCAAGAATTGGCCAGCGGTGACGTCACCCAGGAGACCATCGACGAAAGCTATCAGCTTCAGGTCGAGATCGCCCGGTTGTTGGCCGACCAGGCCAACCGGCTGGTCATCGAGCGTCTGTCGCCCCAGGGCGAGCAGACGGGAGAAGGGCAGCTCTACTACAGCGCCCATCTCCGCTACTTTTTGCCCGCCGACCACGTCCAGGCGCTGAACCGGGGTATCATCGTCGCCCGCCAGTACAGCCCGGTGGACGAACCCAACCGGTACGTCGATGCCGCCCAGGTCGGCGACGTGATCAAGGTCAAGCTGACCATCGTCGCCCCCACCGACCTCCACTACGTGGTGGTCGAAGACCCGCTGCCCGCCGGTTTTGAGGGGGTGGATCTCAGTCTCAAGACGACCAGCGTCGTCGGCGAGCAGCCCGAGCTGCACAACGTGACCGCTGAGGAACAGGATTCCTGGATGCGTTGGTACGGGTGGGGTTGGTGGTGGTTCTCCCACTCGGAGATGCGGGACGAAAAGGTGTCCCTCTTTGCCCAGTACCTGCCACGCGGAACCTACGAGTACACCTACCTAATCCGCGCCAGTGTGCCGGGCGAGTTCCTGGTCATGCCCAGCTCGGCCTCTCAGATGTACTTTCCAGAGGTCTTTGGCCGCAGCGACGGGGCCAAGTTCACCGTTCGGACGGGCGACTAGACGTTCTTTGGAAGGATACACCCCTGCCGGGTGGGTTGCGTGACCGCAACCCACCCGGCTTGTCGTTTTGCATCCCTGGACTGCTGGGAGTTCACTCGCAAGGCTGCCACTTTTCCTTGCTCCGCGCTCCGAGACGGGGGCGGCGAACAGGACCGGCAAGACGGCTGTGCAGGGCGAGCCCGACGCGCCACCTGAACCCGATCGACAAGCCCCAAACTTGAGCCTTTGGGCCTTGCATGCTACAATAGCGCCACACGGAATGGGAAATTAGAAAGGGGCAATCGATGAAAATCGCGGTCGTCGGCGGCGCCGGCTTTATCGGCTCGCATGTGGTGGATGCCTACGTGGAAGCGGGGCACGAGGTCGTGGTAGTGGACAATCTAAGCTCGGGCAAGCGGGAGAATGTCAACCCGGCGGCCCGCCTGGTCGAGATGGACATGAATGGGCCCGGGCTCTTGGAGTTCTTTCAGCAAGAGCGGCCCGACGTCGTCAACCATCACGCCGCCAATCCCGTCGTATCCCTTTCGGTGCGCAATCCCGCCTTTGATGCCACACAGAACATCCTGGGCACCCTCCACGTGCTGGAGGCTGCCCGGCAGTCCGGCGTGGGCAAGATCATCTACATTTCCTCGGGCGGCGCCATGTACGGCAATCCCGAATACCTGCCCATGGACGAGAACCACCCAGTTCGCCCGGTGTCGCCCTATGGGCTGAGCAAACACACCGGCGAGCGGTACATACACTTGTACGGTTTGGAGCATGGGTTGCCTTGGACCAGCCTGCGGTATGCCAACGTCTATGGGCCCCGGCAGGACCCCTTTGGCGAGGCGGGGGTGATTGCCATCTTTTGTCAAAACCTGTTGGAGAAAAAAGCCCCCGAAATCCATTGGGATGGTGAACAGACCCGCGACTTTGTCCACGTCAGCGATTGCGCCCGCGCCAACCTGCTGGCTCTGGAAGGGGGAGACGGACAGGCCTATAACGTCGGCACCGGCAAGGGCACCAGCATCAACACCTTATATCAGATCCTGATGGACACCACGGGTTACGATCTTCAACCGCGGCGAGGGCCTCGCCGCCCCGGGGATGCCCGCGACTCGTACCTGGACTGTACCAAGATCCAACAGGAGCTGGGTTGGCAGGCCCACATGCCCCTCCGTGAAGGGCTGGAACAAACCTGGCGGTCCTTTACCCGGTCATGAGCTTTTGGAGCCTGGCACATCGTGTGCCCGAAGCATCGGCTGTGGAGCCCAAAGCGCTGGCCCGCCTCTACACCGTCATCACCCGGGCCCCCTTGGTGCGCACGGTGTACCGTCGATTTGCGAGAGGCGCCCTGGCTCAGGGCGTGGACGAGGGCTGGTGCCTCGATCTGGGCACCGGGCCGGGCACCGTCGCCGTCCACCTGGCGCGCAGGCGCCCGGGCCTGCACATGGTGGGCCTGGATTTGTCACTAGCGATGGTGCAACAGGCGCGCCGCAAAGCCGACCGCGCCGGGCTGAATGGACGGGGCGGTTGGCCCCAGGCCGATGCCCACACACTACCCTTTGCCGACGGACAATTCGATCTGGTGTTCAGTTCCTTTGCCATACACCACTGGGGCGACCCGCTCCGGATCATGAACGAGGTGGCGCGGGTGCTAAAGCCGGGTGGGCGCTACTATCTGACCGATCTCTGCCGCCAGACGAATCTCCTGCAGCGGGCCTTTGCCTATGCCAGCATCCCTGTGATTAGCCTGCCCTATGGCAGCTACCGAGGTTATGGGGGATACTACGAGTCGGTGCGGTCGGCCTACACGTGCGACGAGGCCCGAAACCTTCTGGAGCGCTCGAACCTGCCGCCCGG
>CAZNQW010000082.1:11665-15348 GCA_964575225.1 uncultured Anaerolineaceae bacterium
CCTACACGTGCGACGAGGCCCGAAACCTTCTGGAGCGCTCGAACCTGCCGCCCGGCGAGGTAACCGTGGACTCGACCTGGTTCATTCCGATTTTGGCCTTGGCCTCCCGCGGGGAGGGCTGATGGAGCGGCTTTGGGTGCCCATTGGGGGGAGCACAACAGTTGTATCTTGAGGCGTTGACGACAGTCAGGGAGGAACAGTGACTCGAACCGATTACGACGTCATTATCGTCGGGGCGGGGCCAGCCGGCATTTTTGCCGCGCTGGAATTGTCTCGCTCGAGCCGCGCCCGGATTTTGATGTTGGACAAGGGGTTGGATCTGGACCGGCGTCACTGCCCGGCCCGCGAAAGGGGACGTTGTATCCAGTGTCCCACCTGTTCCCTGATGACCGGTTGGGGAGGGGCCGGCGCCTTTAGCGATGGGAAGCTCACCCTGACCACAGAGGTCGGTGGCCTGATGGCCGAGATTCGCGGCGAAGAGGAAGCTGCTCAACTGATCCAGGAGGTGGATGCCCTTTGGGTCGAATTCGGCGCCGACGGCAAGCCGCACAGCGGGGATCTGGATCGAATCGAAGAGATCGCCCGCCGGGGCGTCCTGGCGGGGTTGCGGCTGCAACACTATCCCATTCGCCACCTGGGCACCGAGCGCAGCAGCGAACTCCTGGGCGCCATGTATCGAGAGCTGCTTGACCGGGGCGTCGAGGTGCGTTGCCGGACCGAGGTCAGCCGCGTCGTGACCGAGAACGGGCAGGTCATCGGCGTGGAGACGGCGCAGGGCCAGATGCTGGCGGCGCCCTATGTCGTGGTGGCCCCCGGGCGCGAAGGGGCAGACTGGCTCACCCAACTGGCACGCGACCTGGACCTCACCCTCAGCATCAATCCGGTGGACGTGGGCGTGCGCGTGGAACTTCCGGCCCATATCCTGGCGCCCTTGACCGATGTGCTCTACGAACCCAAATTCCTCTACTTTTCCCGCACCTTTGACGACCGGGTGCGGACCTTTTGTGTCTGTCCCTATGGCGAAGTGGTCACCGAATGGGCCGGCGACGTGATGACCGTGAACGGGCATTCCTACGCCAACAAACGGACCGAAAACACCAACTTTGCCCTGCTGGTGAGCAAGAATTTCACCGAGCCGTTCAAAGAGCCAACTGCCTATGGCAAGCATATCGCCCGGCTGGCGAACCTGCTCTCGGGCGGCATCATTGTGCAGCGCCTGGGGGACCTCCAGGCCGGGCGGCGCACCACGGCCCAGCGGCTGGAGCGCTGTGTGACCCGGCCCACGCTCAAAGAGGCGACGCCCGGCGATCTAAACCTGGTGCTGCCCTATCGCTACGTGGTCAACCTCCTGGAGATGATCGAGGCCCTGGATCAGGTGGCCCCTGGCGTCGGTTCTCGCCACACATTGCTCTATGGGGTGGAGGCCAAGTTCTACTCCTCGCGGTTGAATCTGACCCGCGATCTGGAGACAGAGGTGGACAATCTGTTTGCCGCGGGCGATGGCGCTGGGGTCACCCGGGGACTGGTGCAGGCCTCGGCCTCAGGGTTGGTGGCTGCCCGCGCGATCCTCAAAAGACTGGAAAGGTAGGTGAAGCGCCACCCTCTTTTTCCGGTGGTGGGCGTATCATGAACTATTACATTTGGACCATCGGCTGCCAGATGAATTTTGCCGATTCACGGCAGGCGGCCGAAGCGCTGGCGGAGCTTGGCTATCGGGAAGCCAGCCGCCCGCAAGATGCGGATCTCATTCTCCTGAACACGTGCGTCGTCCGCCAGAGCGCCGAAGACAAGGTCACGGGTCGCTTGACCTCTCTGCAAGGGCTCAAGCGGCAGAAACCGAACCTGCGGCTGGCGGTCATGGGCTGCTACGTCCACGACGCCGAAGCCATGAAGGAACAATACCCCTGGGTCGATGCTTTTATCCTGCCCTCCGACGTCCCGGCGGTGATCGATTTGGCGCGGCAGAACCAGGTCCGGGGCGAACAGGCGGTTCCGCAAACTGTACCCGATCTGCCCGTCTCGGTCGGGGTACCCATCAGCCAGGGCTGTGACCACCGCTGCACCTACTGCATCGTCCGGCTGCGCCGCGGCGCAGAGATCAGCCGTCCTGTACCAGAGATTGTGGCCGAGGTGCAGAGCCTGGTCGATCAAGGGGTCCGCGAAGTCACCCTGCTGGGCCAGAACGTCGATTCCTACGGTCACGATCTAGCCGGAGTGGATCGACGCTCGGCCAGAGGCCAATGGCACCCCAATCTCGCGGATCTGCTGAAAGCGGTCCACCATGTGGAGGGGTTGGCCCGCATCCGATTTCTCACCTCTCACCCGGCCGACATGACCGACGAGTTGATCCAGGCGGCGGCGCGCCTGCCCAAGGTGTGCGAACACATGGAGCTGCCGGTGCAAGCCGGCGATGACCAGGTCCTGCGGCGCATGAACCGTGGCTATACCGTGGGCGAATATCGCGAACTGGTGGGCCGCATCCGGGCCGCCATGCCGGGTGTGGGGTTGGCCACCGACATCATCGTGGGCTTTCCCGGCGAGACCGAAGCCCAGTTCGAGGCCACCTATCGCCTGCTGGAGGATCTGCGCTTCGACATGGTCCATGTGGCCGCCTACTCGCCGCGGCCTGGCACGCCTGCCGGCCATTTGCCCGACGACGTGCCCCTGGCGGAAAAGGAGCGGCGGCGCAAGGCGGTCGACGATCTCCAGGAGGGGATCGTCGCGGAGATCAATGCCCGGCTTCTGGGTCAGATGGTAGAAGTACTGGTCGAGGAGCGTTACAAAGGCAAGTGGCGCGGTCGCACCCGCACCAACAAGCTGGTCTTTTTCGACGTGGGCGATGTGAACTGGACAGGCCGGTTGGCATCAGTTCGCATCCTTAAGACCGGCGCCTGGTCTATGCAGGGGCAGGTGGAGGGAGCATGAAGCAACTGATCATCAACGCCGACGATTTTGGCACCAACCCAGGCGCGGTGCAGGGAATTATCGACCTGCACCAAGCCGGTCTGGTGAAAAGCACGTCGTGCATGACCAACAAACCAAACTGGCCCCAGGCGGCGGCCTATCTGCGCGACCATCCGGAGCTGGGGGCCGGCGTCCACCTGGTGCTGAACGACGGCAGCCCGGTGCTGTCGCCCGATCGGGTGCCGGCCCTGCTGAACAAGGACGGTCAGTTCCAGAACGATGCCCAGATCCTGCGCAATGTGCGCCCTGGCGCAACCAAGCAGCTCCGAGCCGAGTTCGAAGCCCAGATCGAGCGCTTTCGCCAGGACGTAGGCCGCATGCCGGATCACCTGGACAATCACTGCTCCGTCTCGTACGTGCGACCCGACCGCTTCGGCGTGACCCTGGATCTGGCGCGCAAGTACGACCTGCCCATCCGCGCCCCCTTTGGCGACGATTTCGAGGAGCAGGTGCCCCAGTACGCCCGCCACAACGGCCTGCCGCCCTGGCTGGTGCGGTGGATGGGCGTGCACTATCGCAATCGGATCGATCGGGCCGGCATCCAGCGGCCTCACACCTTTATCCAGCATTTCTCCATGCCCGGCAATCGGACGCCCGAATACCTGCTGTCGGTGCTGGATGGCCTCCGCAATGGCTGGATCAGCGAGCTGCTCGTCCATCCGGGTTATGACGGCGACTGGCGGGAACAGGACCTGCGGGCGCTCATGGACCCCCGCGTG
>CAZNQW010000083.1:0-2491 GCA_964575225.1 uncultured Anaerolineaceae bacterium
CCGAGTTTGACGAAATCGGACTTCTATCATACAATATAGGCTCGGTACTTGGGCTGGAGTGAAAAACAGACCGTGTTTGAAAACCTGTCCGACAAATTACAAGATATATTCGGCAAGCTATCCAACCGGGGCAAGCTCAGCGAGGCCGACGTCGACGTCGCGCTGCGCGAGGTCCGGCTGGCGCTGTTGGAAGCCGACGTCAATTTCAAAGTCGTCAAGGATTTCATCAGCCGTATCCGCGAGCGCGCCATTGGCGTCGAGGTGACGAAAAGCCTGACTCCCGCCCAGCAGGTGATCAAGATCGTCCACGAGGAGCTGATCGCCACACTGGGCGAACCAGCCCGGCTGGACCTTTCGGGTCCGTCGCCCCATGCGATCATGTTGGTGGGGTTGCAGGGCTCGGGCAAGACCACTACCGCGGCCAAGCTGGCAGTCAACCTGCGAAAGGCCGGGCAGCGGCCCCTGTTGGTGGCGGCCGACACCTATCGCCCCGCGGCCATCACCCAATTGGAGGTGTTGGGCAAGCAGTTGGACATACCTGTCCACAGCGAAGGAAACAAGGTCCCGCCGCCGATCATCTGCGCCAACGCGCTGAAGCGGGCCCGAGAATCGGCCTACAGCATCGTGCTCTTGGACACCGCCGGCCGGTTGCACATCAACGACGAGATGATGCACGAGCTGGAAGAGGTCAAAGCCCGGACCAAACCCCAGGAGATCCTGTTGGTGGTCGATGCCATGACCGGACAGGATGCCGTGCGGGTGGCCGATGAGTTTAACCAACGGGTGGGCATCACCGGCCTGATCCTGACCAAAGTGGACGGCGACGCCCGCGGCGGGGCCGCCATCTCGGTCCGCTCCGTGACTGGGGTGCCCATCAAGTTCATGGGCGTGGGCGAAAAGACAGACGCCCTGGAGGTGTTTCATCCCGACCGGATGGCCAGCCGAATCCTGGGCATGGGCGATGTGCTGACGGCCATCGAAAAAGCTCAGGAGGTCATGGATCAGGACCAGGCCATGCGCATGGGCCAGAAACTGGTCAAGGGTGAGTTCGATCTGGAAGACTTTCGCGATCAGCTCCAACAGATCAAGAAAATGGGGCCCATCGGCCAGCTTCTGGACATGATCCCAGGGATGTCCAAACTGACCCAGGAACTGACACCCGACGTCACCGATCAGCAGATGAAGACCATTGAGGCCATCATCAACTCCATGACGCGGGAGGAACGGCGCAACCCCAGGATCATCAACGGCAGCCGCAAGCGGCGAATTGCCCGGGGCTCTGGGACGACGGTGGTGGAGATTAACGAACTACTGACCCAATTCCGGCAGATGCAAAAAATGATGAAGCAACTCACCGGAGGCGGCAAGCGCGGGCGTGGCGGCCTGCGCGGCCTGATGTCGATGCTGGGAGGCATGGGCGGCTGATCGCCCGAGCGAGATGGCGATGGCCTGCATCAGGCCTTCCATTCATTAAGGAATATCCAAAGAACTCGATTCTGCACACGATTGAGACTAGCCAGACAAGAAGGAGGTGTCTAGAGAGACATGGTTAAGATTAGATTGCGCCGAATGGGCGCCAAGAAACAGCCTTCCTACCGCGTGGTGGTCACCGATTCTCGTACAGCGCGGGATGGTCGGTTTATCGAAACGATCGGTCACTACAACCCTCGAACGGAACCGCCGACGGTTGAAATCGATGCCGCGCGGGCTCTGTATTGGCTGAGTGTGGGTGCCCAGCCCAGCGAAGCCGTCAAGCGCATGCTGGACAAGATGGGTGTGATGTCCCAAGCGACGGCCATCCGCAAGGGCGACGTTTCGATTGACGAGGTCGTCGCCAAAGCCGAAGCAGCCACAGCTGAAGCGGCCAAAGCCGAAGCGGTCAAAGCCGAAGCGGCCAAGGCCAAAGTTCAGAAGGTCGAAGAGACTCCCGAGCCTGCGGCTGCCATCGAAGAGATGCTGGAGCTGGACGACGTGGATATCGACGAGGAAGACTTGGAAGACCTGGAGGATTTCGCCGAACCGGATGGCGATGAGGACGAGGATGTCGACGACGACGAAGACGACAACTACGACGACGACTTTGAGGATTTTGAGGACGACGAGATTGACGACGACGAGGACGACGAGGACGACGACTCCGAAGACGACGATTAGCATCTTTTCGCTTCACACACGCTAGAAGGAGAGGTTGAAGGTGAATATGAAGGATCTGATTGAGTACATGGCCAAGGCATTGGTGGACGACCCAGACCAGGTCCGTGTGGAAGAGATCGAAGGTACCAGCGCAACCATCTACGAGTTGCGCGTCTCGCCCGAAGATATGGGGCGCGTCATCGGAAAACAAGGCCGCGTGGCCAACGCCATGCGGACCCTGCTGCGTGCGGCCGCTGCTCGTCAGGGCCGGCGCGTGACTCTGGAGATCGTCTAGTGGATCAAGCCGCCGTGCGGCTGTCGAAAGAACGAAACGAACGGGGCTCAGGCGGCCGAAAGC
>CAZNQW010000083.1:2501-15324 GCA_964575225.1 uncultured Anaerolineaceae bacterium
CCGACGACCCCAACCGCTTTCGCCTCTTGAACCAGGTCTTTCTCAGCCAGGGAGAAGAAGAGCCGGTGGCCCGAGCCTTGCTGGGGTTCCGGCTACATAAAGGCCGGGCGCTGCTCCGCCTGGAGGGTTACACCGACCGCACAACCGCCGAAGCCCTACGGGGATGGCTTGTGCAGGTGCCCATCACCGAATCGATCCCCCTTCTCGAAGGGGAGTACTTTGAACATCAGATTGTGGATCTGGACGTGTGGACCCAGGATGGGGAGTATCTGGGCGTTGTTGACAGCATCATCTACACAGGCGCCAACGAGGTGTATGTAGTCCACGGTCCCGTTCCCGACCATCCCGAGATCCTGATCCCTGCCCTTCGGTCTGTGATCCTTGACATCGATTTAGAAGCCGGCCGGCTCACCGTTGAGCTACCACTCGGCCTTCTCTAATGGGAACGGCCCGACGAGATCCAAAGGAAGCAAAAGATGTCCGCGAGGGACGTCCGGTATTGGATAGGGTTTAACCAGGTCGCAGGCATCGGCACAGCGCGGCTGCGTTCCCTTCTCGAGACCTTTCACGATTTGGAAACAGCCTGGCATGCCCCCACCTACGAGCTCCAACAAGCCGGTCTCGACCGGCGTTCCCTGACGAACCTGCTCCAGGCACGGCAGACGCTGGACCTGGAGGCTGAAGTCGAGCGACTCGAACGCGCCAAGGTTCACGTCATCACCTGGGATGATCCCGAGTATCCGCCCAATCTCCGTCAAGCGCACAACGCCCCGCCCCTTTTGTACGTCCGAGGCACCATCGAAAAACGGGATGAATGGGCCGTGGCCCTCGTGGGCACCCGACGGGCATCGGTCTATGGCAAGGAAGCCGCGCGCATGTTGGGCGCTGGCCTGGCCCAGGCCGGAGTAACCGTGGTGAGCGGTCTGGCCAAAGGCATCGACACCGTGGCCCATCGCGCCTGCCTGGAAGCAGGCGGCCGAACCCTTGCCGTCTTGGGCTGCGGACTCGACCGGGTCTATCCATCGGAAAACGCCCGCCTTGCCGCCGAGATCGTAGAGCGGGGGGCACTCGTCAGCGAATATGCCCTGGGCACCCGCCCCGACGCCAAGAACTTTCCGCCGCGCAACCGCATTATTAGCGGCTTGACGCTGGGCACCGTCGTCGTGGAAGCCGATCTCGGCAGCGGCGCCCTCATCACGGCTGACTTTGCCGCCGAGCAGGGCCGGGACGTGTTCGCCGTGCCGGGCAGCATCTTTGCCAAAGCAAGTCGGGGCGCCAATCAACTCATCCAACAAGGCGCCAAGATGGTGTGCAACGTCTCGGACGTGTTGGAAGAACTGAACCTGACCATGGTCAGCGAACAGGCCAAAGCGCGGGTTATCATCCCGGAAAACCAAACCGAGGCCCTTTTGCTGGAGCATCTCTCGTCCGAACCGGTCCACGTCGACGAACTGCGCCGGGCCGTGCGGCTGCCCATTGCCGAAGTCAGCAGCACCCTGGCCCTCATGGAACTCAAGGGCATGATCCGCCAGGTGGGGGGCATGAATTATGTCGTGGCTCGCGACGGCGGCATCGAATATGCCATCGAATAGATTTTAACCCCCGCTCTCTTTTGGGGACCCATTCTGCCCAACTCACAACGAGGAGGTTGACTTGACCGATCATTTGTACTCCGTCATCATGGCTGGGGGAATTGGTTCGCGTCTATGGCCCCGAAGCCGGGCCGCCCGCCCGAAGCAATTCCTCGACCTGATCGGATCTCGCACCATGCTGCAAGAGACAGTAGCCCGCATCGAACCGCTGATTCCCCTAGAACGGGTGCTTATCGTCGTCGGCGAGGAGCATGCCGAGACCGTACACGCACAGCTCCCCGACCTTCCGATAGAAAACATCCTCATGGAGCCGGGCCCGCGCGGCACGGCCCCCTGCATCGGGTTGGCCGCAGTGGCCCTTCGGGCTCGAGACCCCCGGGCCACGATGGCCGTGTTCCCCGCCGACCACCTGATTGCCGATGAGGTCGGCTTCCGCCAGGCCATTGCTGCAGCCCACAAGCTGGCGCAGGATGGCTACCTGGTCACCCTGGGCATCAGCCCTTCCCACGCCCACACCGGCTATGGATATATCCAGGGCGGGACACATCTGGGCAAAGTGGGCGGCCTGCCGGCATTTGAGGTCCAGCGCTTTACCGAAAAGCCCGACGCCGAGACGGCGGGTCGCTTTTTGCAGGATGGCGGCTATTACTGGAACGGAGGGATCTTTATCTGGCAAGCGTCGACCATCCTGGACGAAATGGCAGGCCTGCTGCCCCACCTTCACACCGAACTGGAGCAACTGGGCCGGGTATGGAACTCGGAGGCGCGCGCCGAGACCCTCGCTGCCGCCTGGGAGCGGGTGCCCCAAACGACCATCGACTATGGCATCATGGAAAAGTCCAGCCGGGTCGCCGTAATCCCCATCGACGTTGGCTGGGACGACGTGGGCAACTGGTCGACCCTCAGCGAGCTGGTGCCGACCGACCAGACCCAGAATTCCACCCACGGCCCGGGCCATCCCTTGCTCATCGACACTCGGAACTCGTATGTGTACGCCTCATCCGGGAAATTGGTCACGACGATTGGGCTGGAAGATGTGGTGGTCATTGACACCCCCGACGCCCTGCTCATCTGCCGCAAAGATCGCGCTCAAGACGTTCGAGAGGTGGTCGAGCAGCTAAAGGCCAAGGGGTGGGAACAATACCTGTGAGGCAAGCGTAGATGACCTCATCAGAGGGAACGATCCAGGGCTATTGTACCAAATGCCGGCAAAAACGGGACATTGCGTCGGCCCAAGCCGTGTTCCTGGGGGACCAAAGCCGCCCGGCCACTCAGGGCATCTGCCCCGAGTGTGGCACAAAAGTGACGCGCTTTGGACGCACCCCTGCCCACGAGGGGCTGGACCCGGTCGCCCATACCATCCCTTCCAAGGCCGCAAAGCAGCGCAAGGCCACAGGCCGCAAGATGGTCATCGTCGAATCTCCGGCCAAAGCGCGCACGGTGGGTCGATTTCTGGGTTCAGGGTACACCGTGCAGGCCTCGGTGGGCCATATCCGCGACCTGCCCAGCAACCATATGGGCGTCGATATCGAGAACGGCTTTAAACCTCGCTACGTGATCCCGGCCAAGAAACAGGACACCGTCAAGGCCCTGCGGGCCAAGGCCCAGGAGGCTTCTGAGGTCTATCTCGCCACCGATCCCGACCGCGAGGGGGAGGCCATCGCCTGGCACCTCAGGGCCGCCCTGGAGCGCCAGGTGCGCGGCATCCCGGTGCGCAGGGTCGAATTCCACGAGATCACCAAGGAGGCAATCGGCCAGGCCTTTGCCCACCCCCGCGAGATCGATCAACTGCAAGTCGACGCCCAACAAGCGCGCCGTATCCTCGATCGCGTGGTGGGCTACACCCTCAGCCCCCTTTTGCGCGACAAGATGAGCCGCAGGAGTCTGTCGGCGGGCCGGGTCCAATCGGTCGCGCTGCGGCTGATCTGCGAGCGCGAGCGCGAGATCGAGGCCTTTGTCCCGGTCGAATATTGGAGCATCGAGGCCGAGCTGAAAAAGCAGCGCCCGGCCAATCACGCCCAAGCCCAGAGCTTTATCGCCAAACTGATCAAGATCCGGGGCCAGGACGCCGACCTGAAGAACCGGGAGGATGCCCAGGCCATCGTCGATGCCCTGGAAGGTGCCCTCTACCACGTCCAACAGGTCACTCAGAGAGAGCGGCTGCGGAACCCCTCCCCTCCCTTTATGACCAGCACCCTCCAGCAGGAGGCCAGCCGCAAGCTGCGCTTCACCGCCAAAAAGACGATGGCTGTGGCGCAGGCCTTGTACGAGGGCAAGGACATTGGCGGCGGCGAACGGGTGGGCCTGATCACCTACATGCGCACCGACTCGCTCAACGTGGCCGAATCGGCCCAGGCCGAGGCCCGGCAGATCATCCTGGAGCAATTTGGACCGCCTTACCTGCCCGACAAGCCGCCCCAGTACAAAACCCGCGCCAAGGCCGCCCAAGAGGCCCACGAGGCCATCCGCCCCACCAGCGCCCGCCGCGATCCAAGCTCCCTCCGCGATTATTTGTCCCGCGACGAACTGCGGTTGTATACCTTGATCTGGCAGCGGTTCATTGCCAGCCAGATGGCCCCGGCCATTCTGGACCAAACCACTGTGGACATTGCCGCAGGACCCAGGGAGGGCGAAAAACCCTATCTGTTCCGGGTGACCGGTTCGGTCGTCAAGTTTCCCGGCTTTCTAAAAGTATACGAAGAAGGACGGGAGGAGGAAGAAAAGGAAGAAGGACAGGACGTGCGCCTGCCCCCTCTGGAAAAGGGCGAGGAACTGGATCTGGTCGAGCTACTGCCCAAGCAGCACTTTACCCAGCCACCGCCCCGCTACAGCGACGCCTCCCTCATCCGGGCTCTGGAAGAGTATGGGATCGGGCGCCCCAGCACCTACGCGCCCACATTGACCACGCTGCTGGACCGCCACTACATCCAGCGGGTGGACAAAAAGCTGATCCCCACCGAGTTGGGCTTTATCGTCAACGATCTGATCGTCCAGTTCTTTTCCGACATTGTCAACGTCGGATTTACGGCTGAAATGGAGGAGAAACTGGACCAGATTGCCACCGGCGAGCAAGAGTGGGTGCCCATGCTCCAAGAGTTCTACGATCCCTTTGCCCGGCAGGTGCAAGTGGCCCGCGAGCAAATGCCCCACACAGAACTCGAGCCAGAGCCCACCGGCGAGATGTGCCCCAAATGCGGCGAGCCTCTGGTCATCCGCCTGGGTCGATTCGGCAAGTTTATCGGGTGCAGCGCCTGGCCCAAGTGCACCCATACCGAGCCCGTTCCTGTAGCCGGCGTCACCTGCCCCCTGTGTGGGGCAGCGGTCGTCGAGCGCCGCACCCGCAAAGGGCGCCGATTTTATGGCTGTAGCACCTGGAGCGCCCAAGACGAAACCTCGTGCCAGTGGACGGCCTGGAAATTGCCACCTGCCAAGGAACGCGAAACATCCTGATCTATCTTTTTTCAAAGGAGAACCTCATGAAACTTGAAAAACTGCGCCAATCGCTGCGCGAACAGAACCTGGACGCCATCCTCGTCAGCCATCCGGAAAACCGGCAATATCTTTCGGGATTCACGGGCTCGGCTGGAACACTGCTCATCTCGGCAGATCGAGCCCTGTTGGCCACCGATTTCCGATACTATGAACAGGTGGGGCGCCAGGCGCCCGATTTCGAGCTGGCCCGCATCCAGACCCAGCTTAGCGATCTCTTGCCGACCCTGCTGGACGACCTTTCGGTCAAGCGCCTCGGCTTTGAGAGCCAGCACCTCACCGTGGACCAACTGAACTCCCTGACGAGCGCCACCGATGGTGTGGAATGGGTTCCCCTCAAAGACACAGTCGAGACGCTCCGCGTGATCAAGGATGAACGCGAGATCGAGGCCCTGCGCCGTTCCGCGGCGCTGACCGACGCCTCGTTCGCCCATTTGCTCACCGTCCTCAAACCGGGCATGACCGAACGGGAGGCGGCCTGGGAGATCGAATCGTACATGCGCACCCACGGGGCTTCCAAAGTGGCCTTTGACCTGATCGTCGCTGCCGGGCCCAATGGCGCCCTGCCCCACGCCCGCCCCGGCGATACAATCATCGAAGAAGGGCACCCCATCGTCATCGACATCGGCTGTCAGTTGGATGGCTATTGCTCCGACATGACCCGCACCATCTGCCTGGGCCAACCCAGCGCCAAATACCTGCAAGTCTGGGATATCGTCCTCAAGGCCCAAGAAGCCGCCGAGGCCGGCATCCGGTCCGGCATCAGCGGCGTCGAGGCCGATGCGCTGGCGCGGAACGTGATCGCCCAGGCCGGCTATGGCGAGCACTTTGGCCATGGATTGGGCCATGGCGTGGGTCTGGCTGTGCACGAGCAACCCCGCGCCTCTCGGCTTTCGAACGACATCCTCCAGGCCAACATGTCAGTGACCGTCGAGCCGGGCATCTACCTCCCGGGCGAGTTTGGCGTGCGGATCGAAGATCTGGTCATTGTACGCGAGAACAGTGTAGAAATCCTTACAGGCACCCCCAAGGTGCCAGTGGTCCATTGATTGACACAACAAAGCGTACGGATTTGCTAAAAACAAGAAGTTGTGATAGAATAAGATAGTTAATCGTACAGGGACTGAGCGCACAGGTTCCTGACGGGTTCTCGTTCACAAGAACGCGAGGAAAGGAAGGAGCGTTATGAGCAATCGCACGAAACTGATCGCGGCTCTTGTCGGGGGGGTGGTGGTAGGGCTGCTCTTGGGAATGCTCCTCTTTTGGGGATTGTTCCCGGTCAAGTGGACCGATGCGAACACCTACGATCTATCCCCCGGGGCCAAAGCCACCTACATCTCTTTGGTAGCAGACTCGTTCAAGTTGGACAAGGATCCCGCACAGGCGAATGCCAAACTGGCGGGCTGGACGACGGAAGAGAAACGCCAGGCTGTTGCGGATGCCGTTGCCCTGCAAGAGGCCGAGGGACAAACCGCCAAGGCTCAGGAGATCAAGGATCTGGCGTTGGTGTTGGGCATCAGCCTGGCGCCTCCCGCCGAGACCACAGAGCCGCCCGGTCTCTTTGAGCGATTGCGCATTCCGTGCCTGGTCTTTTTTGTCGCGCTGCTGGTCCTGGTGCTGGGCTGGATCGGCGTGCGCATGGCGCTCAAACAGCGGGGAGGGCAACCCACGAAAACCTCAGCCCCAGCCAGACCCGAAACTGTTCGCACCGCGCCCCCGCCTGCCCCGGCTGAAGACTGGGAGGGCACAAGCCAACCCCCGCTGGGACACTTTTTCACCACCTATCAGTTCGGCGAAGATGCGTACGACGAGTCGTTCAGCATCGAAACGCCCTTGAACGAGTTCCTGGGTGAATGTGGGGTGGGTATCTCGGACACCCTGGGCATCGGCGATCCAGACAAGGTGACCGCCTTGGAGGTTTGGCTGTTCGACAAGAGTGACATCCGCACCGTCACCAAAGTCCTGATGAGCCAATACGCATACAACGACGATCAGATACGCGCCAAATTGGCGTCCAAGGGAGAAGCCGTACTGGCCCAACCTGGAGTCCCCTTTATGCTAGAGACTACCAGCCTTCAAGTCCGGGTCGATGTGACCGAACTGGTCTACGGCGAAGGGGATATGCCGCCCAACAGCTACTTTTCGAAACTGACGATCGAACTCGCGGCGATGGCCCAATCGGGGGATTCAACGCTCTAGACATTCCCCTTGGGGCCCCATCGCTGCGGGCTAATCGGGCGCTTGCACATCCAGAGGGCTTGGTGCGTCACCTCCAGTGACTTGCCAGCCCTCTCTTTGCAACGAGACTAGTTCGGGGGCGGTGGACCGGAGCAAGGACGCCCCTCAGAGGCGATCTCTGGGTCCATTGCCTTCTCGTCTGAGAGAGACAGCACCAGGTCCTTTGCAGTAGCCGTTCGGAGGAGGGTTGTATGCGCGTCAAAACCGCAGTCGCTCAAGCGCCTTTGCGGCTCAGCGACTATGAGCCGCCCAGCGGTATCCTGATCGACGAGCACGTATCCCTTTTGGGCCGTGGTCGAGATCGAGGCGATTTCTACATCTTGGTCGAGGTCTCGGGCGATCAGGCCGGTCGCAATGTCGTCGCCATGCAACTGGCATCGGCCATACGAGATGCTTACCTCGACGGGAAAGGCAGCATCACCTCAGGCCTGCAACAAGCCATCTATTTGGCAAACAAGCTGCTCTTTGACGAAAATCGCAACTCGCTTCCGGGTGAAGAGTGGGCCGCGGGAGTTTCGTGCGCTGTCGTGCGCGATGACGACCTTTTTCTGGCTCAGGCCGGACCGGCAGCGGCCTACCTGCTCCAAGGCAAGGAGTTGGTCCGGTTTCCCGAACATTCGACATGGCTGGATGAAGGTGTATCCATGACCGAGATGGACACTGCAGCCTTGGGTAATCAGCGCGAGACGGAGGTGTCCCTTTTCCACACCCAGATCAAGCGCGGAGACACCCTTCTTTTGGCCGAGAGCGCCCTGGCGCGAAGGGTATCGTCCAAGTCATGGGCGTCACTGCTAAGCCAAAACCTCATCGATATTGTGCCCGAGACACTGAGCCAAAAAGCGCAGACCCGAGATCTATCCGCACTCATCGTGCGGTTCGGCGCTGAACAGGAGGCGATCACTCGAAGCGCCGGAGAGCCGCAGGCTAAGCCACTGCCCGTCCAAAGCCCGGTCGTGGATTCCGACGGTCCACCCACGCAACCGGATGTTCCCTGGTCGGAGCAGCTTCGCCTCGGAGAAAGGATCCGGGCGATCACAGGCGGAGTCGGGGCTGCCCTGGGCGCCCTCGGAGCCGGTCTTGTGTCCTTGCTCAAAGGCATGATGCCAGGCCAACCCTCCCATATACCCTCTAAAAAGGAAACCAATGCCGCAGTGACAGGGAAAAAGACCCTTCGAGAACCCGCCAAAGACCGGCCGGCCCCAGGCCCATCGAGTGGGATTTCTCGCAGGACCCTGGTGGGACTCGCCATCGCGATCCCGGTCATCATCGCTCTCGTAGTTCTTGTCGTCTATTTGCAGCGGGGTCAGGCTCAAAAAGCTGAACTGGACCAGATGTGGCAAGAAGCCTTCACCCGCTGGGAGCAGGCCAACGAGACCACCGACCCGACCGTTTCCCGAGCCTTGCTGGAAGAAGCCCAAGCCTATCTCCAGGACCTGCGGACGAACCGACCCGGCGACCCCGAGGCCGACGAACTGTGGACCCAAGTGGAGGCTCGCCTGGATGCTATCAACCAGGTCCGGCGCATCAACTGGATCGCTCCCCTGAAAACCTATCCCGCAGGCGCCAAGCTCACCCGTGTGGTGGTCGAAGGCATCCATGTTTTTGTGATGGATCAGCGGGCGGGCACCGTGTATCACCACCAGCTTGACGATTATCAGCAATCGCTCAGGGAAGAAACCAAAGATACCGTTTTGGTGAAAAAAGGAGAGGAGATCGGGGGCGTTTTGGTCAACGATCTGGTCGACATGACCTGGATGCCTGTGGGGGCCGAGCGGCAAAAAGCCGATCTGCTGATTCTCGAAAGCAATGGGGCTCTCATCGAATACGATCCGGCCACCGGAACACGCACCCTGCGGCCCGTAGCCGGCTCGGATCAATGGCAATATCCCACCCACGCAGGCAGCTACTATGGCCGGTTTTACCTACTGGATCCCACCGCCAACAAAGTATGGCGCTATTCGCCGGTGGCCAACGGTTATTCGGCCCCGCCCGACGAGTGGCTTCAGGCACAAGTCGATCTCACCGGCGTCGTCGACATGGCCATTGGCGATAGCATCTTTCTGGCTTATACCGATGGCCAGATACGCAAACTCACCCTGGGTCTGCCCGACACCTTTGACATCAGCGATTGGGACAGCCCGCCCCAGAACCCGGGCGCCATTTTCACCCGTCCCCCCGAGGCGACCCGCTGGGTCTATCTGGCCGATCGAGGCAATCAACGCATCGTCCGATGCAGCAAAGGGGGACAGTTCGACCGGCAGTTCAAGCTGGCAGATACGGCCCTGGAAGACGGCGAGGATCCCCTGGGGCAGATCACCAGCCTCTTTATCGACGAGATTTCTAGCCATGCCTATTTCTTGAGCGGGCAGACCCTGTATCTAGCCATCCTGCCGAATTAGGCGCCTGGGCGCGATACGCCGAGGCGCCCACTTGTAGGGCAGCCCTGGCGGCTGCCCCTGCCACAAATCCTGCCGTGGGTGATATGGAGTGCGGCGCGGTGAGGTCTACGGCGTGGGGTATCACAGGGACACCCCATAATGGGGCACGGGAAACCGGTCCACCCACAGACTCCTGGGGGTGTCGCTTACGTCAAGGGAGAGAACAGGGTGAGGGCCGTGCCAAGTAGCTCTTGCGTCACACGAACGGAGAAGGTCCAAGTGGGGAACTGATACAAACTGCACGATGGCCGCGGCACAGATCTGGCCTGTGCTCGCGGCCATCGTGTTACTTGGAGAAACAAGCCCTCTTTCGGGTCTATCCCTACAGCCCGGCGCGTTCGATCAGGTAGAGGGCCAACATAATCAGAATGGACAGCGGCGCGATGACGGCCCAGTCGCCGACCTTGAAGAGACGGGGCAGTGTCAGGTTGCCGAAAAATCCCGCTTTCAGGAGGCCCTCTTTGACCCTGGGATAGACCGCCGCAAAAAGCCCAGACCCAAGAAGGATCCCCACCAAGCCACCCACGGTCGCATCCAGATAGCCATTGCCTATGGCGCCGGCGATCGTTCCGGGGCAGTAACCCAGCAGGGCAAAGCCCAGGCCAAAGATCAACCCGCCGATGGCGTTCTTGCCCCACGAGCCCGGCTTGGGATCGAGCTGAATCCAGCCCAGGCTTTTCATCAGGTGGATGCCGATCATGCCGGTCACCACACTCGAGAGCATGATCTTGAGCACTGTGAAGTCGGTCAACAGCAACTGGCCGACGATGACATCGTATTTCGTCACGCCGCCCTTTTGCAGCAGGAAACCAAAAACGATGCCGAACAGGAATCCCCAGGCCAGGGGCAGTCGAGTTTTCATCTTGTTTCCCCTCCTCAGGCGATGACCGAAAAAAGAAGGTAGGCCATAAAAATACCGCCCACAAAGAAGCAAATGGCCGAGATCCAACTGGAAACGGCCAGTTGCATCGTACCGCTGATGCCGTGTCCGCTGGTGCAGCCATCGGCCCAACGCGAGCCAAAGCCCAAAAGAATGCCGCCCAGTACAGCCGCGATCAGCCGCACCGGCACGCTGGTGCCATAGGCCGCCGCCCACTGGGCGGGCACCCACTGCCAGCCAAAGTCGCCCGACAGCAAAGAGGAGATCAGCGCCCCCAGGATCATGCCCAGGACCAGCATCCATTGCCAATCTACGACAGGCTTGACCTCCTGGTAGTAGGGCTTGGTTTCTACCCGGTCGCCCCGGAACAGCTTTTCAATCATGCCCGCCGAACGGGCAAACGTGGTGGAACAGCCGATCGGTTTCCTGGAAATGAGCCAGGTGAACCAACTCAAGATGCCGATGCCGATCCCAACAGCATACGGCGACCACGTGACCTCTGTAAACCAATCCATGGCCCTGACCTCCCCTCCGATGGGTCCTCCTATTAGCTCAAACGCCTAGTCGTCATCCGAAGTGAAAAAACTCGTAAAGAACCGGGAGCCGTGGGGGTTCTCACAAACACGGCATTCCTTTACATATCCAGCCGCGCTGTACCCCGTCATGCCGCCCGCCAAGTTGTGCACTATCTGAAAGCCGTGCTGCTTGAGAATACTGGCTGCCAGGCTGGACCGGTTCCCCGAGCTGCACATTACGAACGTGGGCTTGCTCGGGTCCAATTCGTTGTACCGAGTGCGCAGATCGGGGGCCGGGATGTTCACTGCGCCAGCAATGTGGCTATCCTCGAACTCGAGGGGAGCGCGCACATCGACCAACACCATGTTCGAGTCGCCGGTGACCCGGTTGTGCAGATCGTGGGCAGAGACCAAATGGACGTCACTGGACCGCCTGCCCTCCGTGGCCCAGGCCGTCATGCCGCCGCGCAGGCAGCCGACAATTCGGTCCACGCCGACCCGGCGCGCCCAAAGGGCGGCCGCGAGGGTATCCTCGTGATCGTCGGCCACCAGCAAAATGTCCTTATCCACAGGCAGCACCCAACCGGCAAAGGTGGGGAAATTGCCGTTGAGGTCCAGGTGCCAGGCCCCGGGGATGTGCAGACTGGCAAAGGAGGTGTAGCTGCGCACGTCGACGACGATCACGTCGGGGTCCTCCATCCGTTCGCGGAATTGGGCCGGCCTCAGTTCCTCCGAAGTCGGCAGGTCGGCCAGCAAAGTCGGCCCATCGCGGTTGATGTCACTGCACCGGCTGAAATGGTCGGGGGCAGGCGGCATATCGTGGGTCAGCGAGTGGACAAATTCGTCCTTGTCCAGTTGCAGAGCCGCATTATAGAGGCGCTCGTAGCCAATGGTGGTCAGCCACTTGGCGCCCATCGAGCGGCCACACAGGGAGCCTGCGCCGTGAGCGGGATAGACCTCACAGTAGTCCGGCAGCTTCAATAGCTTGTTGTGCAGGCTATCGTACAACTTTTCCGCCAGTTCGGTGGCCCGATCGGGGAAGAGGTCGGGCCGGCCTACATCGCCCACAAACAGCACGTCGCCCACAAAGGCGCCGATGGGGGTGTCGCCCCGAGTCCGGTCCGTCACCACGTACGTGACGTGTTCTGGGGTATGCCCCGGGGTCTCGAGTACTTCCAAGAGCATGTCTTCGATCTCGATCGTATCGCCTTCCACTAACGGGACGTGATCGAATGTGCACTGCGCCGATTTGGGCACATAGATCCGGGCGCCGGTCCTGTTGGCCAGATCCATATGGCCGGAAATAAAATCGGCGTGGAGATGGGTTTGCAGGATGTGTGTGATGGTCACGCCTTGACTGCGCGCTTCGTTAATGTACAGATCCACATCGCGTTGCGGATCGATAATCGCGCAGCTTGTTTTGCCAGCCAAGAGATACGAGCTGTGGGCGATCTTGCCCAGGAAAAAGTGCTTGAGCAGCATGGGGGTTCCTCCTCGGTTCTAATAATCTCGGGGCGCTCCGCTGCCCCTCCCAATCTTTGGGATCCCATTATACACGCAAGGCGCAGTGGTGGCAAACCGCCCAGCGCAAAAAGTGATTTGGATAGCCCAGAGCCTTGACCCATTTTCCTACCATTTGACAGATATCGGTTTCTGTTATATCCTTTAGAG
>CAZNQW010000084.1:0-15234 GCA_964575225.1 uncultured Anaerolineaceae bacterium
CCAGCCCGAGTTCAAGATTACCAAATCCTCATTGCCTGAGGAGACCGAGGTCGTCGTTCTGGATTATTTCCGATCGTAAACGAGAGGGTTTGCCTGCTGCCACCTCTCCCCGATATAAGAGCCCAACGTACGCCCAGTGGGTTGGCTTGCGACTCTGCCTTTCACCGGCCATTCAATGAAGAAGGAGGAACACCATGAGATTTCGATCGTGGACATTTGTGATTGGGAGCTTGTTGCTCTTGGCTCTTTTGGTGATAGGAGCAAGCGAGGTGCAGGCCTTGCAAGCGCCTACGCCGGCACCTACCGGGTCCATCAGCGGCACCGTGTTCTGCGATGCCAACTCGAACGATGAGTATGATCCCGGCGAGGAATTGCCCGGCGTAGAGGTCACCCTGTGGAATAACCTGGATTGCAACTGGCCCGTTACCGATACGGTGCGAGCCACACAGAACAGCGCCAGCGACGGCACCTACGCGTTTGCCGGTCTGCCGGTGGGACCGAACTATGGCCATCCGGCTTGCTATGGCGTGAGCGTCGATCTCTCCGATCCGGCGCTCGGTACCTGCAATTACCCGATGAGGTCGGAGCTGTACGACGTCCGGTTGGTCACCGATTATCCTGATTACCAGATTGACTTTTCCTTCCGACAAGTCTGGGAACGGTGGGTGGACAACCAAACTTGGGCGCCGGGGTTGAGAGTGACGGCCCAGACCTCCGATACCATCGAGGTTGTCGACAGCGTTTCTCTGATGCGTTGGCCGAATGTGCAAGCGCCCATCGAGAATCCACACCTTGTGGACACCTGGAACCCGACTGAGCTGACCCTCCTCGGGTATCAGATCAGCGAGGGTGAGGTGATGACGGATACAGGGATTCTCACCTGGACGCTGCCGCTGTTTCCCCCGGGACCAGGGCCCCAAGCAGGATCCGCAGCGACCCTGACTCAGACCTTCCGCGTGGAGCCGTGCACCTGGGCCGAGACTCTGCTCCAGGGAGACCTATACTACGACTTTCTCTATTTGGATGCAGAGGGTGCGGCTCTGGTCCAACAAGCGGCTCCCCAAAAGCGTCCCGTGGTTATCGCCAAGATGCCGCCCGACCTCCAGATCGGGAGCACCTATTCTGCCGAGGTTTCGGCGGGATCTCAAGTTTCTTTCACTTTGGGCTATACCAACGCCGGCGGCTATGAGAATAACGTCATGGTTCGCACCGATTTCCCGCCTGAGGCGCCCTTTGCCTCGTCAATCCCCTCGCCGGATCGTCAGGGCTCGGATGGCTCGTGGGCCGAGTGGGACGTGGGAAGATTGGGCAAGAACCATACGGGCCGCATCGACGTCACGGTCGCCATCCAAGCCGGACTGACTCCTTTGACCCCGATCCCGATTACGGCTACGATCCACAATCACGTGGGCGAGCTTGCCGACACGACCCTGATCCAATTTTACATCGCCCAGCCGTCGCTGTCCCTCGGCGATCGGGTCTGGTATGACACCGACCGGGACGGCCTCCAGGATGCCGGCGAGCCGGGGGTACAAGGCATCGGCGTGAACCTGTACGGCGGTGGTGCATGCACGGGCACGGCGCTTTTCTCGAGCACGACCGACGCCGACGGTTTGTACGCTTTCGCCGATTTGCAGCCGGGCACCTTCTGCCTGCAATTCTCGGGCATTCCTTCGGGCTGGATGATCAGCCCTCAGAATCAGGGCCCGGACGATGCAGTCGACTCGGATGCGAATCCGGCGACGGCGCAGATCACCGATATCATTCTTGCCGGCGAGGATGTTCAGCAGGATATGGGCATCTATACCGTGGGTTCTATCGGGGGCGCCCTGTTCTGTGACTCTAACACGAATGGGCAACTCGACGCAGGGGAGGGGCTCGCGGACATCACAGTCAGCCTCTTGGACGATCCGGCCTGTCAAGGCGTCGGGGGCATCGTGCTTGATAGCACAAGCTCGACGGCTCTGGGCGCCTATTTGTTCGAAGGGATTGGGGTTGGCCCCACGGGCGCGCCGCTTTGCTACGTGGTCGCGGTTGACGGCGCCGATCCCAATTTGGGCGACTGCACCGTTCCTCTCACGTCGCTTTCCTTCGCCGCGACCCTGGATGCCAATGAACCCGACGTATTGGATGCCGACTTTCGATTCGGCGCGGAGCCGGTGCCCCCCACATCTACCCCCACGCCCACTGGCGCGCCCACCAGCACCCCCACCCCAGAAGTTGCGCCCGAATCGCCGGCCGTAGTGCCCGAGGCGTCGACATTGTTGCTCCTCGGTGGGGCTGCCTCCAGCCTGGCAGGATACGCCGGCCTGCAGATCCGAGCGCGACGGCGCAAATCGAAATAAGGGCGGTATGAGATGACAAGAGGGGGGCGCAAAATCTGCGCCCCTCTTTTTTAGTCAGAGGGTTCAGCCTTGCAGCAATTGGAGGACGCTGTTCAGGTCGTCGGGCAGCGGCGCTTCCAGGGTCAGTCGTCGGCCCGTTTGGGGGTGCAAGAAGTCCAGCCTGCGGGCGTGGAGAAACTGGCGGGTGAGGGGCAGTTGTGTGCGCCGCCGTCCATAGATCGAGTCGCCGACGACCGGGTGGTGGATGGAGGCAAAATGCACCCGGATCTGATGGGTGCGGCCTGTATGAAGCTCGGCTTCAACCAGGGAATAGAGACCCGCTGCCAGTCCGGTTTTGTGGGCAAACTGCTCCAGCACGTGGTATTCGGTCACCGCTTCGCGTCCACCGGCGAGCACGGCCATCCGTTGTCGGTGGGCCGGGTCGCGGCCGATGGGCGCTTCGATGCGTCCCCAAGCCGGTTGCAGGTGGCCATCCACCAGCGCCAGGTAGCTCTTGTGCACCGTGCGTTCCTGAAATTGGCGCTGCAGGGCGCGGCGGATTTTGACATTCTTGGCCACCAACACCAGTCCTGAGGTGTCGCGGTCCAGCCGGTGGACAATGCCAGGCCGGTCGTTGTTCTCTAGGGCCAATTCGGGGCAATGAGCTAAAAGGGCATTCACCAATGTCCCCCCAGGGTGTCCGGGCGCCGGGTGAACGACCATGCCCGCGGCCTTGTTCACCACCAACAGCGCCGCGTCCTCGTACACTACGTCCAGGGGAATCAGTTCCGCAGAGGGCAAGGGGGCCTCATCGTCGTCGAGCCGAGGCACCTGAATCAGATCGCCGGCCTTGACCTTGTAGCTGGCCCTCACCGGCTCGCCGTTCACGGTTATTTGCCCGCTGTCAATGAGCTTTTGGATGGCCGCTCGCGAAAGGTCGGGGATCCGTTCGGCGAGGAACCTATCCAGGCGGACACCACTGTCTGTGACCTCAAACTGGGTTTGTTCGACCGTCATCGTCGGAAACTCGCGGGCAGGGGGGGATGGGACGTTGGTGGCGAGGCCATCCCCGAGTGCGCTGGGCGTCGATCACGCGTCATGGGCCACCGAACGATCGGCTTCCGCTTCTCGTTCCTCGCGCCACAGCCACCAGGCCACGATGGCCACTCCGCCGACCACGCACATGTCGGCGACGTTCCACACGGGCCAGATTTTGAAGTCGATAAAGTCGGTGACGTAGGCGTGGGGCAGGGCCGTCCACAGGCTTCCGGTTTGCCGGGCAAAGGCCGTGGCCGTCCGCAGCCGGTCGATGACGTTGCCCAGATCGCCAGCCATCACCAACGCCGCTGCCAGGCGCAGGTACCCATGCTCGGCAGGGATGCGGGGATAGTACACGAGAATGGCGACGATCACCCCGAGGTTCACGAGCATGAACACCCAGCCAAATCCGGCCAGTTGGCCAAAGGATACGCCGGTGTTCTGGACGTGGGTAAAGGTAAAAAACCGGGACAGCGCCGGGATGGGAGCCCAGGCTTCGTTGATCGCCAGATTCTGACGGATCAGCCACTTGCTCACCTGATCCAGCGTGAGAAACAAGAGGGTCAAACCAACAAGAAGGGTCCAGCTTTGGGAACGTGTAAGAGATCGCAAGGGAATCTAGCTCTATTTGGTGTCGAGTCGTTGCTGGCAGCGCAGACAAAGGGTCACGTAGGGCAGGGCCTTGAGCCGTGCTGGATCGATTTCCTCACTGCACAGCCTGCACGTCCCATATGTCCCTTCCTCAAGGCGCTCCAACGCATCGTTGATCTGCCCGAGTAGTTTTTCGGCGTTTTGACGCAAAGCCAATTCCTTGGCCTGTTCATAGGCTTCGGTTGCGTCATCGGCCATATGATTGCCATAGCCCAGGTTTTCGCCCCCCTCGGCATTCATCTGGGCCACGATCGCTTCGAGTCGCGACTGCTCGCCCTCCAGGAAAGCGCGCAGCGCCCCCCGTTGTCCAACTTTCATTCTGCCTCCGCTTCCGAACCATCTCTAGATCCACTATTGTACCCGAAGCGCGGCATTTGGGCAAATTCGCCCGCGCGTCGTTGGCAAAAGGCTGGGTTCCAAGATTTTGCAGGTTTGGTCGCCCTGTCCCTGCAAGTGCTGGGCATCCACATCTCTGGGGGGCGAGGCGGTCTGCGAGCATCAAATCAGATGGAATGACCGCCTTTTCCCTGCCGTGTTCTCGCCAGACATTTGCCAAGCAGGCCGATCAATGGTATCATATGGCCGCCTGACGCTGGAGTGTGCAGGGTGGTTGGGCGACCCTGGAATCCATGGCGACCGTACGGTCACAAATGCAAAGCATGGCCGTGGGCGTGAGCGGCCATGTTCCTTTTGTGAGAACAGGGTCCGACCGAGTGGCTCCGCCCGTTCTTAGGGCGCAGGCGCGACGGACCAGGCACGCGGGATTGCAGACAGAATCCATCGCGGCAGTGCAGGAGCACCACCGAACCAAGATGGCCATTGACCTTATCCAGGCGATACAGGCAGCGGGAGTTGTCGGCGCTGGAGGGGCTGGGTTTCCCACCCATGCCAAGCTCACAGCCCGCGTGGATACGGTGATCGCCAACGGCGTCGAATGCGATCCGCTCCTGCAGTGCGACCAGCGGCTGATGGAGCACCACGCCGGGGAGATCCTCCGCGGTGTGCAGGCGGTCATGGCAGCCACCGGCGCAACCCAGGGCATTGTGGCGCTCAAACGAACCTACAAGGCAGCGACGACCGCCTTGCAGCGGGCGCTGGAAGCCAGCCGGGAGCTGAGCCCCATCAAGCTCTTGCTCCTGGAAAGCCGCTATCCGGCGGGCGACGAGTTCGTCCTGGTCTACGAGGCCACCGGACGGCTTGTGCCGGAGGCGGGCCTGCCGCTGGACGTTGGGTGCATCGTCCAGAACGTGCAGACGCTGTTTAACATCGATCGGGCAGTCAATGGCGCTGCCGTTACACACCGTTTGCTGACGGTGGTGGGGGCCGTGGGTCGACCGGTCACGCTGTGGGCGCCCATCGGCACCTCGATCGGCCAGGTGATCTCCTGGGCCGGGGGCATCCAGCCGCCGCGCTGGTCGGGCCGCACTGCGGCCGACTATGCGGTGGTCGTCGGCGGGCCGATGATGGGCCGCCTGGCCCATAGCCTGGACGAACCCATCCTCAAGACCACGAGTGGCCTGCTGGTGTTGCCCCAGGACAATGCCGTGATCCGCGCCTTGAGCCGCAGTCAGGCCTCTTGGGTTCGGCGGGGCATGTCCACCTGCGACCAGTGCCGCGACTGTACGGCCTTGTGCCCCCGCTACCTGTTGGGCCACGCCTTGCAGCCCCATCACGTGATGCGGGCCATCAACTATGGGCTTGACCAACCGGCCGATGTTCTGACGGCTGCCATCCTTTGCTGCGAATGTCGCCTGTGCGAAGCCTACGCCTGCCCGTTGGACCTCTCGCCCATGGCCTACTATGTCTCGATCAAGGCCGAGTTAAAGGCCCAGGGCTGGGTGAACGTGGACCACAAGCGGTCGGATTTGGAACCCCACCCCATGCGCGAGTACCGTCTGGTGCCGACGCGACGGCTGATCGCCCGCTTGGGGCTCACCGAGTGGGAGCGCGATGTCTGTCCGCTGGATGAATCCGATTATCGACCAGGACGTGTCACGCTGCCGCTGAAACAGCACATCGGGGCGCCTGCCCAGCCGGTGGTGGCGGAAGGGGATACGGTTCATCAAGGGGATCGGATCGCGCTCATCCCCGAGGGTCAGTTGAGTGCCTGCATCCACGCCTCGATTGAGGGGCGGATCGCGCGCATCGACCAGGGTGTGATCGAGATTGTGGCCCAGCCTGTGGACGCAAAACCTGGAGGCCCACGATGAGCAGTGCCCAATTTGGCAACCTGATCCAGGCCGAGTTCTTTACCAGTACGCACCGGCTATCGGGGCGCGTTCATACCGGAAACAAGCCGCTGGGCGATCTGCTCAACGATCATTCCCAGTCCTATTTGCTGGTGTTCGATGTCTATATCTCGCGTCTCAGCGAGCCGGGCGAGATCGTGGCCTATGCGCCCACCGCTTTTTTGACCAAAGACAACTTGAGCTTTGTCATTGTCTCGATGCGCCAGGCCCGCGGTCCCGATCAAGGCCGATATGCCAGCCAGCAATACAAGGCCCTGGTCACTTTGCCGGGGGTTGAGGTGCAGGGCAAGTTCGCGGGCCCCTATCGGTTTGACATTCGGACCTTTACGCCGGCGACCCTGGATACATACCAAGTCCTTTTTGAGGCCCAAGCTCGCCTTGTATCGCTGCCCGACGTGGCCTTTAGCGGCGAGGCGATCCTGGTCAATCGCACTCACGTCGAGAGTTTCTGTCTCAGCGAGTAAGCAATCCGATGATCGCTTTTGCGAGAGGGAAGGACTGCCGCCATGGCAACTGTGCTGGTGGTAGACGACGATGCGGCACTCATAACCATCATCTGCCAGTTCCTGGAGAATGCCGGCTTTGATACGGTCTGGGCGACTTCTGGATCTGAGGCGATGGAAAAGGCCTTTGCCTTGCAGCCCGAGGCCATTGTCCTGGATATCATGATGCCCTATATGGATGGACACCAGGTCTGCCGCAGGCTGCGGCGCGACCCGCGAACGGCCCGGTCGATCATCGTGGCGCTCACGGCCCGGAGCCAGCCCGTCGACAAGATCACGGCGATTCAGGCCGGAGCGGATGCCTATCTGACCAAACCCTTCCAGGGTAAAGAATTGGTCGAGACCCTCCAAGAGTTCTTGCCTGATCGGCTTGCCAAAAGGTCACCGCATAGTTGCCAGATTCTGCACCTTCGATTTAAAGAGGGAGTGGGGGCGACGACCCTGGCAGCTAACCTGGGGGTAGTTCTGGCAGACCGCAGACACGGGCGGGCGGCTGTGGTTGATCTGGACCTCCAGAAAGGCGGGCTCTCCGATCGGCTGGGGCTGACGGCCGAGGGTTCCTGGGTGCAGTCGGATCGGATCACGGCCGACGGTTTGGCGCCCAAGTTTCTCCTGCATTCCAGTCGTCTGTCGGTGTTGCCGTCGCCACGGATCAAGGCCCGAGAGGTGGCTTTGGCCCCTGTGGCCGAGGCCTTGGAATTTCTGCAGGGCTGGTACGATTTTGTGGTGTTGGATACGCCGGCCAATTTGGGGACGCTGGCATCTGCCGTTTTGAGCTCTTCGAGCCTGATCCTATTGCTGCTCACGCCCGAACCGGCCGTCCTGCGCCAGGCTCAGGCTAGCCTGCCCATGATCCGCCAGATTGTCCACGCCGAAACGCAGATCTGGCCCATTGTGAACATGGCTCAGCCGCGGCAAGAGCCGTTCGCTAAACAGGTGGAACAGGTGTTGGGCCTGCCCGCAGCGGCCGTCCTGCCCTGGGCACCGCAGGAATGTGAGCAAGCCGTCCAGACTCGGAACCCGGTGGTGCTGAGTGCGCCCGGTTCTGCCCTGAGCGCCGCCATCCAGGAGCTTGCCCGAGACATTCGCCAGGCCGCTCAACCGGTGGCCCAAGAAAGGAATGGTACATGATTGAGCCGGCGATCGCCCTGGTCGAGACCAATAGCATTGCTATGGGCATTCTGGCCGGCGATGTCATGGTCAAAAAAGCCGTGGTGCAGTTGCTGGAGGCCCGCTCCATCTGCCCCGGCAAGTATATGGTCCTGATCGGCGGCGAGGTGGGCCCCGTGACTGAGTCCTACGAGGTGGGGGTCGTTGCCGCTGCCGACACGCTGGTCGACCGGTTGCTGTTGCCCAATGTGCACCGTTCCGTGTTTCCGGCGCTGATGAGCGCCACCCCGCCCCGCGGGGACGAGGCGCTGGGGATCATTGAAACGGTCACGGCGGCCGTTTGCATCGTCGCGGCCGATGCCGCCGTCAAGGCCGCCAATGTCCAGTTGTTAGAGATCCGGCTGGCGAACGGCCTGGGGGGCAAGAGCTTTGTACTGATGGAGGGCGTCGTGGCCGACGTAGAGGCGGCCATGCACGCCGGCGTCGAGATGGTCAAGCAAGAGGGGTTGTTGATCCGTCAGGTGATCATCCCCCGGCTTCACGAGCAGATGCGGGAAAAGATTCTCTAAGATGCAATTGGGACGCGTCATCGGAACGTTGGTCGCTTCGCAAAAGTCGCCGGGACTGGAGGGCGTCAAATTGCTCGTCGTCCAGCCCCTGGACCGGAATCAGCAGCCGGCCGGCGAGCCGCTGATTGCGGCCGATGGGACGGCGCAGGCCGGCCCGGGCGAGTTGGTCTTTATGATCTACAGCCGGGAGGCAGCGCTGACCTTGCCCGAGACGTTCGTGCCCGTCGATGCCTCCATTGCCGGCATCGTCGATCAGGTGGACGTGGACTGATGTACATTGGGCGTGTGAGCGGAACGGTGGTCGCCACCATCAAAAATGAGACGTTCGACGGTCGTAAATTGCTGATCGTGGATCGATTGAACCTGGAAGGCCAGGCGACTTCCAAGTACGACATCGCCGTCGACATGGTGCAGGCCGGTGTGGGCGACCTGGTGTTGGTCCTCGACGAGGGCAACTCAGCCCGTCAGATATTGGGCCGCGAGCCGATGGGCGTCATCCGGGCCGTGGTGGTGGGCATTGTAGACGAAATCGACATGGAAGGTTCGACGTTCCCGGTATAGGCCCGACCGTTGGGCTGCCAACCGGGACGCGGGTATGGAAGCATGGTGTATGGGCAGCAAGCCAGCAGCAAGCCGATGACCGAGTACGAGCTTCGGCACGAGATCGTGCGCATTGGGCGGCTCATGTGGGAGCGGGGCTATGTCGTCTCGACCGACGGCAACATCTCGGCGAGGCTGGGCCCCGACCGGATTCTGGTCACAGCCAGTGGGCTGAGCAAGGGGTTCCTGTCGCCTGACGATCTGGTGGTGGTGCGCAACGATGGCACATTGCTGCCCAGCTACCGGGGGCGGGGCCAGCGGCCCTCGTCCGAGATCCTGATGCACTTGGAGGTCTATCAGCAGCGCCCGGACGTGAACGCCATTGTCCACGCCCATCCGCCGATTGCCACGGCCTTTAGCATCGCCGGTGTATCGCTGGCGCGCTGTGTGCTGCCGGAGGTGATTGTCACCTTGGGCAGTATTCCCATCGCCGAGTATGCCACGCCCGGCACCACCGAGGTGTCGGATAGCATCCGGCGGGCCGTTCGGGACCACGACGCCGTGATCCTGGCCCATCATGGCAGCCTGACGGTGGGCAGTTCGGTGTGGAAGGCCTACATGCTGTTGGAGCGCGTCGAGCACACGGCCCAGATCACTCTGGCGGCTCAGCAATTGGGTAAGGTGCATACCCTTTCGGCTGATGAAGTGCAAAAGCTGGCTGAAAAGCGCGAGGCCTACCTGCAGAAATTGGGGCGCGACCTGTGCGACGGTTGTCCCATCTGCGTGATCGATGGAGAGCATCCCTCTTCCGAGTAGGGATGATTGTCCGGTTAGCCAGGACGGCGCGTAGCGCAGGATGGCGAGCCTGTACCGTCGCACTTTCGTGAAAAACTCGAAGGAGACCGCGTGAGACCATGAAAGGACTGATTCTAAGTGGAGGCAAGGGCACCCGGCTGTACCCGATCACGTACACCCGGGCCAAGCAACTGGTGCCGGTTGCCAACAAGCCGGTCCTGTTTCGCGTCATTGAGGCCATCCGCGATTCGGGCATCGAGGAGATTGGCATCGTGGTGGGAGACACAGCCCCAGAGATCCAAGAGGCCGTCGGCGCAGGTCGCCGCTGGGGGGTCCAGATCACCTATATCCGTCAGGAGCAGCCCCTGGGCCTGGCTCATGCGGTCAAGGTGAGCCGCGATTTCCTGGGCACCGACCGTTTTGTCATGTTCCTCGGCGATAATGTCATCGAGGGAGGGATCTCGGGCTTGATCAGCCAGTTTGAACAGAGCGACTACAACTGCCAGATTGTGCTCACGCCAGTCGAAAACCCTTCGCAATATGGGGTGGCAGAGCTGGAGCCCGACACGCGCCGCATCGTTCGCCTGGTGGAAAAGCCGCGCAACCCGCCCAGCAACTTGGCTCTGGTGGGCATTTATATGTTCGATGAGAACATTTGGGAGGCGGTCGATGCCATCACGCCCTCGTGGCGCGGCGAACTCGAGATCACCGACGCTATCCAATATCTGGTGAACAAGGGTTACAACGTCCATCCCTACGTCCATCGGGGTTGGTGGATCGACACCGGCGCCCCAGGCGATATGCTGGAAGCCAACGATCTGGTGTTGGACGAGATCGACCACCGCATCGAAGGGTACATCGACCGCGACTCGCAGGTCAACGGTAAGGTGACCATCGAAAAAGGGGCCGAGGTGATCAACAGCCGCATCCGCGGTCCGGCCATTATCGGCGAGGACTCGCGCATTGTGAATTCCTACGTGGGACCGTTCACCTCGATCTATCACAATGTGTTGATCGAGGACAGCGAGATCGAGCACAGCATCGTGTTGGAGCACAGCCAGGTGCTCGATATTCCCTATCGGATTGAAGACAGCTTGATCGGACGGCGCTCGATCATCACGCGCTCGCCCATCAAGCCCAAGGCGCTCAAAATGACCCTGGGCGATCACAGCACGGTGGGCATTTTGTGAGCCTTTCGACCAAGACGAAACCGAAATTTGCATAGAAAGGAGGTGACAATATGGGTACGGTAAAAAAGTGGCGTCAGAAAAAAGCGTCCAAGCACAAGCACCGCAAAATGCTGAAAAAGACCCGTTGGCAGCGGAGGAAATAATCCACACGCTTGGAAGATGCCAGGCAGCCGAACCTGAGCTGCCTGGCATCCGCAGCCAACACCTACGAGGTACAGACGCATGAGTGTTTCCTTGATCTACCCCGGCATCGCCGGGTATGGATTCAACAGCCTGGGTCAGGGTATGGAAGCCGGATGGGTGAGCCATGGGTTGGCCCACCTTTCCAGCGCCGCCAAGGCCCAGGGTTTTGACATAAACTTGATCGATCTCCGGGCCCTTTCGGGCTGGGATGAATTTCGATCGGAGCTACAAAAACGACGGCCCTCGGTGGTTGCGCTCACGATGATGAGCGTGGACTATAACCCAGCCACTGAAGCGGCCCGCATCGTCAAAGAGGTTCTGCCCGATACCGTGGTCGTGGTCGGCGGCCCCCACCCCACCATTATGGTTCAGGAGGTCGCCGAGATCCCGCAGTTTGACTATGTGGTCACCCGCGAGGGCGAAGTCACCTTTCCCTGGCTGCTGGGCGAACTCCAGGCAGGTTGCCGGCCCGAGAACCGCGTCCTGGAAGGCGAAATGCCCGACCTGGATGCTCTGCCCTTCCCGGATCGGGAGCTGTTCCTGTCCGAATGGAAAAAGTATGGCTACACCTTGGACTCGCCCGAGGTGCCCTTTGTCCCCGATCTGCCGGCGCCCTTCCTGACCATTATTGCCGGACGGGGGTGCAAGTACAACTGCAACTTTTGCCAGCCTGCCGAGCGGTCGCTGTTTGGCCGCAAGGTCCGCAAGCGCAGCCCGGCCAATATCATCGCCGAGCTGGAAGAGCTGCGCGAGCGATACCAGTTCGCCAGCTTTATGTTCCACGACGACTGCCTGACCGAAAACCGCGAGTGGGTGCTGGAATTCTGCGACCTGTACGAGGCCCGGGGATTCCATCAGCCTTTCTTCTGCCAGAGCCGCGCCGATATCATTGCCAAGAACGAGGACATGGTCCGGCGCATGGCCGAGGTAGGGCTCAAGGGCTATTTCATCGGCTTTGAGAGCGGCAGCGACCGGGTGCTCAAATTCCTGCGCAAGGGGACCACGAGGGAAAAGAACCTGGCTGCGGCGCGCGTCTGTCGCAAATATGGCATCAAAATCTGGGCCAACTATATGCTGGGGCTGCCCACCGAAACCCAGGACGAGGTGCGGGAGACAGTCTCGATGCTCAAAGAGATCGACCCCGATTGGTACAGCCCGGCCTTTTACACGCCCCACCCCGGCAGCGATCTGTACGATTACTGCATCGAGCACGACCTGAGCCTGATCACCAGCCACGACCAGTATCGGCGCAATCCGTGGGATGTCAAAATCCGCGGCCAAGACCCCGAGTTCTTGCAGTGGGCCCTCCAAGAGAGCCAGCGGCGCAAGCCGGTCAATGCCGTCCGGCGTCAGGCGACCTACCTGTGGGGTCGCTACGCCCGCCCCGACAAGGTCGTGCGCCGGGTGCGCCGCCTTCTGAAGCCCTGAATCAGCCCCATATCGCAACTGAGGAGGACTGTGCTATGAAGAACCTGCTCGTCACGGGCGGGGCCGGATTCATCGGCTCCAATTTTGTGCGACACATCCTGACCCGCTATTCCGACTATCACCTTGTGGTCCTGGACAAGCTGACCTACGCCGGCAATTTGGACAATCTCAAGGACGTCGAGGAGAATTTTGGGGATCGCTACACCTTTGTGCAAGGGGACATCGCCGATGCTGCCGCAGTGGACGCGGTCATGCGCAGCCACGATATCGACACCATCGTCAACTTTGCCGCCGAAACCCACGTCGACCGCTCGCTGATGGAGCCGGATGCCTTTATCAAGACCGATGTGTACGGCACCTACGTGCTGTTGGAGGCGGCCAAGGCCTACCAGGTGGAGCGTTACCATCAGGTGTCGACGGATGAGGTGTATGGCGACATTCCCGAAGGCCACTCGTCGCTGGAAACGGATCCCCTCCAGGCCCGCAGTCCCTATTCGGCCAGCAAGGCCGGCGGCGACCTGATGTGCCTGGCCTACCACAACAGCTTTGGCACGCCCGTCACCCTGACCCGGGGATCGAACAACATCGGCCCTTACCAATATCCTGAAAAGGTGGTACCGCTGTTTGTCACCAACGCCATCGACGACCTGCCCATGCCGGTGTATGGCGATGGGCGCCAGATGCGCGATTACCAGTATGTGCTCGATCACTGCGAGGGGATCGATGTGGTGCTGCACAAGGGCACGACCGGAGAGGTGTACAACCTGGGCACCGGCACCGAGACCGAGAACCTGGTGATGGCCCACGCCATCCTTGACCTGCTGGGCAAGCCCTATAGCCTGCTCCGCCACGTCACCGACCGTCCCGGTCACGATCGCCGCTATTCCCTCAACGTGGATAAAATCCGGGCCCTGGGCTGGCAGAGCAGTCATTCTTTTGAGCAGGCTATCGAAAAAACAGTGCGTTGGTACGTGGAAAACGAATGGTGGTGGCGCAAGATCAAGAGCGGCGAGTATATGGAGTATTACAAGGCCTGGTATGGAGAGCGACTGGCCTGAGGATCCAGACCCTAGACGAAAAAAACGGGCGCTGCTTTTTGCAGCGCTCGTTGCTTTGAATCTAGGGCTGGCCCAGAGGCACTTGGATCTGGAAAAAGGCCTGGTAGGCTTCGTTGACGGGCAGGTTGCCCCCGTTCCAGCCGCCGATGGCATAGACATAGGGGTGCACGTAGGCGCCCCCCACCCCACGCCACTGTCCGCTCACCGGGGTATCGATGCGGTTCCAGGTGTCGGTGCGCCGATCGTAGCGCTCGTTGTAGGTCAGATAGCCGTCCATGCCGCCGCCGATGGCATAGATGAGATCGCGACCGCCAATCAGGGTCAGGCCGCCGCGGCGCAGGCTCATCGGCGCCAGGGGCATCCATGCGCCCGTCGGCGGGTCGTAGGCATCCAACCGGCTGTACTCATCCACGTCGTCATAGCCGCCTGCCACATAGATCCGGTCTTCCAGCGCCGTCGCGCTCAGGAACCCCCGCACCTGATCCATCGGCGCCAGTTCCTCCCACTCGTCGGCGGCGGGGTCGTACCGCAGCACCGAGGCCACGTACCCGCTGCTGTTGAGCCCGCCGAACAGGTAGAGCCGATCGCCCCATACCGCCAGGCCATAAGCCGCCAGGGGCGTGGGCAGCGGGGCGCCCGTCGTCCATACGTCGCGCACCGGATCATAGATCTCGAGCACATCCAGGGGAGCACGCAGGGCATCGACGCCGCCGGGCACATAGATCAGGTCGCCGATGACGCCCCCTGAAACGAACCCGACCGGCGTGGGCTTTTGGCTGCGGTTGGCCCAGGCGTCGGAGGCCGGATCATAGACCTCTACCTTGGCCGTGACGCCGTCGTTGCTCACTCCGCCGATGGCATAAACCAGATTGTTATGGGCGACGACGGCCTGTCCGTTGCGGGGGGTGGGCATCTGGGCCCGGGTGCGCCAGCGCTCGGCGGTCACATTTACGGGCACGGTGGGAAACACGCTGCCGATGGGGTCGGTGGAGCCATTGAGGGACTGTCCCTGGGGCATCACCGGCAAAAGGAGAAAGGCAATGGCCACCAACAGGGCCAGCGCCAGTCCCATGCGCTTTCCCCTCGAGACCGGCTGTCGAAGGCTCACATGGGGGAGGACGGCGGGCAACTCTGGCTCTACATCTGGGGGCTCCTCATCGGGCCCAAGCCCTGCCACCTCCACCCAGCCCTCGCGCACGGCGAGCATGGTCGCTTCGGTGCGCGAGGCGACGCCCAATTTGGCATAGATGTTGCGCAGGTGGACCTTGACCGTATTGACGCTGATGACCAAACTCTGAGCGATCTGCTGATTGGTGGCGCCCGTGGCCACCAGGCGCACGATTTCCATCTCGCGCTCGCTCAGAGGGACCCACTCGTCAGACAACGGAATCCTCCTTCCGGTGATGGGATCATTATCGCATAGAATCCGCGGTAGGGCAAATCGATCCTCTGGCTCCCACCCGCTTTCGTTTTGCCCGCCGAAATACTCTACCCGCAGGGCCCAAATCTCCGAGGATCGTGCTCTTTTGCAGCGCAGGGCTTCTGTGGGGGTGCCCGCGCACCCCCACACCCCGCGCCGGGGGCCTAACGCCCCCG